>JALNZD010000020.1 GCA_023229505.1 Bacteroidales bacterium
CAACAAGGGTTACAGTCCTTATATCTGAGGATGAAGGTGTAAAAGTTAATAGAAACCGCCTTGGTACGATTAAGTATGCCGGGTGGTGTGGGGGGACAGCGGCGTGAGCCGCTTCCTACCCGATTAGAAATGGCGGCATCCCGATAAATTTTTCCCCTCCCGCGACAATCCGTGTTTTTCTTGCCAATATTGGCATGGGAGGGGACTAAGGGGAGGGTATTAAGTACATTTCACATTGAGCATTTCACATTTCACATTGAGCATTTCGCATTCCAATTTTCAATTTTCAATTTTCAATTATAGCTATGGTTTTCTACTTTTACATGAAATTTATTGAATGAAGCATCATGAGGTTGCCGTCATCGGGGCAGGTCCTGCAGGGATCGCCTGTACCATCCAGCTTTCCCGCTATGGGATCATGCCATTGCTTTTTGAACGCGACATTCCGGGGGGATTACTGAAAAATGCCAACCTGGTTGAGAATTATCCTGGCTTCCCGGGTGGGATTAAGGGAACTAAGCTGATTGAAAAGATGACCCGGCAGCTTGATATGGTTAATGTTCCCGTGATTCATGAAAATGTGATAATTGTAAACTATAAGGAAGATCTCTTCAGGATTAAAACTGATCAAAATACCTATATCTCACAAAAGCTGGTCATTGCCTCAGGTACTGTTCCGGCAGAATGGACTGAATTTGCCATTCCTGAAACAATTCGCTATAAAATCTTTTACGAAGTTTATCCGCTGAGGGAATTGAGGGATTCTGTTATTGTCATTATTGGCGCTGGTGATGCCGCGTTCGATTATGCTATCCAGTTGGCGGTTAATAATAAGGTAATGATCATGAACCGGACAGAAGATCTAAAATGTCTGCCTTTGTTATGGCAAAGGGCTAAGGCAAATCCGCGGATTTCTTATTACGAAAATCATGTCCTCCGCCAGGTCACAGAAGTACCCTCTTCATCTCAGTTAAAATTATTATTTCAAACCAAAAATGAGATGGCATCCTTTTTAGCAGATTATGTTATTTTTGCCACAGGTCGCCGGCCTGAACTAAGTTTTTGTGATCCTGAACTCCTTAACCATCTGGATGAATTGCAACAGGATGGAAAACTGTACCTGGCCGGGGACGTGAAGAACGATCTGTTCCGCCAGGCATCGATTGCGGCAGGCGACGGGATAAGGGCAGCCATGGAGATATATTTCAATGAGAGTAATAAAAAAAACAAAGAATAGCAGTTTAGCAGGTGTGTATATTGCTGAATCGGATTCCGGAAAGCTCGTCGAATTCGTCGAATCCACCCAGCCGCCTTTTACCCGTGAGGAGAAGTGGGTGCTGGTCATTTCGACCTTGTACGGTTGTCCGGTTGAATGTAAGTTCTGCGATGCAGGAGGCAATTATAAAGGTAAGATCAGTTATGATGACCTGCTGTTGCAGGTCGATTATCTCATCCGCGAATTTTACCCAGACCTGAATGTGCCTTGCAAAAAATTCAAGATACAGTTCGCAAGGATGGGAGAACCTTCCTTTAATCCAAATGTGTTGCAAGTACTGGAAGACCTTCCCGGGCTTTATAATATCCCCGGTTTTATTCCATCCTTATCAACGATAGCCCCCAGGGGAACCAACTATTTTTTCAACCGCTTGCTTGAAATCAAGAAGACAAAGTACCCTTTGTCATTTCAGCTACAGTTTTCAATCCATTCCACTGACAAAACCCAGCGTGATCAGATAATCCCGGTGAGGAAATGGGATTTCAATGAAATGGCCCGATATGGCAGGCAATTCTTCGATCCGGGAGGCCGAAAGATCACCCTGAATTTCGCACTATCGACGGTTTCCATCATCGATCCAATTGAATTAATCCGTCATTTCGATCCGGATATCTTCATCATCAAGTTAACACCGCTAAATCCGACTTATAAAGTTGCCGCAAACAAATTGCAAACCCTCATCACGCCTGAGCATTCAGACTATGATATCATAGACCAGTTAAAAAGCAAGGGATATGAAGTGATCCTGAGCGTAGGGGAATGGGAAGAAAACCTGATCGGCAGCAACTGCGGGCAGTTTGTGCAGGCTTGCCTGAATTCAAAGAATAAGTTGACTGACGTTTACACGTATGATTTATCCACAAGAAGTAACGAGGTAACGAAGTAACGATGTAGCGAGGTAACGAAGAGAAGGAAGAAGTACCAATTAATTCGCTACGTCGTCAACTCGTTACCTCGTTACTTCGCTACTTCATTTTGTTTAGCTGTTTGTACCAGGCGATAAAAGATGGACACCAGCTGATTGCACTCATCTACTAGATAATTAAATTTTTCGAAATCTGTAATTATACCTGAGCCAAGCATGATCTTAAGATTCACATGGGTTTCACGAAGTTCTTTCAGCACGATGCTGTTTTTGTGGATAAAATCCTTTTTGGATTCTGCGGCCTGGGCTTCGCCATAATTTAACGCAGCACTGGTCCCCGACCGTAGTATTTGAGACGATAAATGCTGGCTGATGAAATTCTGTTTCATTCCAGCGCTTGCTTCCGTCAAACCAATTGCAAATGCAATCAGACGTTCTTCAAGTTCTTTTCTCATAAGTCTTTTATTTTGTTTATCCGGATTTTTGAAAAAAATACCCGGTGGATGGGAAAAAAATGATGTGGCGATGTAACGAAGTAACGATGTAGCGACGTAGCGAATTAATTGGTACTTCTTCCTTCTCTTCGTTACCTCGCTACATCGTTACTTCGTTACTTCGATAAATCTTTAGCTAAAAACCTTACTTTTGTCACCGAATTTGTATTGGAGATGGAAAAGTTGCTAAAAGATCTTAACGAAGCCCAGAAGCAGGCGGTAATCCATACGCAGGGAGCTTCCATGGTACTGGCCGGCGCCGGTTCCGGGAAAACACGCGTCCTGACTTACCGTGTGGCTTACCTCATCCACCAGGGAGTTGATCCGTTTCATATCCTCGCCCTTACCTTTACCAACAAGGCGGCAAGGGAAATGAAAGAGCGTATCACCAACCTTGTCGGGCAGGAAGCACGCAACGTCTGGATGGGGACCTTCCATGCGATCTTCTCCAGGGTCCTGCGTATTGAAGGTTACAGGCTTGGTTACACTTCACAATTTACTATCTACGATACGGAAGATTCAAAAAGGACCCTGCGGAATATTATCAAGGAACTTGACCTTGATCCTAAAGTATACCAGCCGGGTTATGTCCTCCACCGGATTTCGGCCTCAAAAACAAAACTGATCTCAGCCAGGCAATACTTCGATGACCCCGAGATCCGCCTGGCCGACCAGGCCTCCGGAAAACCACATATCGGCCAGATCTACCTGAACTACGCCGAACGGCTGAAAAAATCCGATGCCATGGATTTCGACGATTTGCTCGTCAATATGAATATCATCCTCGAACATTACCCCGAAGCCCTGCTTAAATACCAGCGGAAATTCGAGTTCATCCTGGTCGACGAATATCAGGACACGAATTATTGCCAGTACCTGATCCTGAAACACCTGGCTGCCAATAATGAGAACATCTGCGTGGTCGGCGATGATGCACAGAGTATTTATGCCTTCCGTGGCGCGAGCATCCAGAATATCCTGAACTTCCGGCACGATTATCCCGATCATAGAGTTTTTAAACTGGAACAGAATTACCGCTCTACGAAAAATATTGTCAACGCTGCTAACAGCATCATCCTGAATAATAAAGACCAGATATCGAAGAAAATATGGACACAGAATGATGTTGGGGTTAAGCTTCACCTGATCCGCTCTAAAAGCGATACGGAAGAAGGAACGCTTGTCGTGAACGCGATTTTCGACCTTAAAATGAACCGGCAACTAGGGAATGATGCCTTCGCCATTCTTTATCGTACCAATGCCCAATCGCGTGCTTTTGAAGAATCGCTCCGGAAAATGAACATCCCCTACAAAATTTACGGCAGTGTCTCGTTTTATCAGCGTAAGGAGATCAAGGACGTTCTGGCCTATTTCCGCCTGGCCATCAACAACCGGGATGAGGACGCACTGGCCAGGGTGATCAATTACCCAGCCCGGGGAATCGGCCAGACTTCGGTCGAAAAGATCATTGTGGCTGCCGGCCAGCACCAGGTCAGTGCCTGGCAGGTCATCGAAAACACGGTGGAATACGGGCTTAATGTCAATTCCTCGACACGCCGTAAACTGGAAGAATTCGTGGTGATGATCCAGAGCTTTTCTACCAGGCTCAAATCTAAAAACGCTTATGACATAGCACGGAACATTGCAACCACTGTCGGCATCCTGAAAGATCTTTATGAAGATCAGACTCCCGAAGGGGTCAGTAGGTTCGAGAATGTGGAAGAGCTGCTTAACGCAATCCGGGAATTTTGCGATACCCCACGCCCGGAGCCCGAACCCGGTGAGGAGAATCCTCCGGAAGCCCTGCCTTTCCGCACCCTCGATGAGTTTATGCAGGATGTGGCCCTGATCACCGATGCTGATGATAAAGATAAAGAAGGGCGGAACCATGTTTCCCTGATGACGATCCACGCTGCCAAAGGGCTGGAGTTCCCGCACATTTTCATTTCCGGGTTGGAAGAAAACTTATTTCCTTCGATTCAATCCCTTAATAACAGGGCAGACCTGGAAGAAGAGCGCCGCTTGTTTTATGTGGCGCTGACCCGCGGCATGCAAAGCGTAACTCTTTCCTATGCTGAAAACCGTTATCGTTGGGGCGATCTTATTCCCACAGAACTAAGCCGGTTTATCGATGAAATCGACAGTGAGTTTATAGAAATCCCCAGGAAAGCTTCCCCTTACAAACAAAATTACGATTTCAGGAAAGTCCCTGGTGCAGACTCAAAAGAAACCCTGACCGGTTTTCCCGACCCGGGCAGAAAACTTAAAAAGCTCAGTACTTTCACTAATTCCCTTCCTGCTAAAAGCGGGGATACTGATGAGTTGTCCCATCTACAGCCTGGTATGATGGTCGAACACGACAGGTTCGGCAAAGGAAAGGTATTAAATGTTGAAGGTGAAGGAAGCAACAGGAAGGCCACTATTTTCTTCCAACAGATCGGTCAAAAGCAGTTATTGTTAAAATTTGCAAAACTTAAAATATTATAATCAAATATTTTTCGTACTTTTGCAGATGAATTTTCGATTTGTGACAAACGCGGTCAGATTTTCTTTTCATAAAATTATCTCTCAAACAATCAGATTCTTTTAAAACCGGTCCGTCAGTCGGAAATATTTTCAACAAATCTCAATTTAATGGAATATAACACCCAAAAAAGCAAGCTGGTCATTGCCGAATATGGCAGAAATCTTCAACAGATGGCAGAGGACTGTGCCAAAATCGAAGACCGGGCAATACGCACCCGGACAGCAGAATTTATCGTAAATGTCATGGCCCAGATGAACCCAAAAGTGAAAGAGTCGGGCGACTACCGCCAGAAATTATGGGATCATCTTCATATCATGTCAGACTTCAAACTGGATGTCGACTCACCTTATCCGCAGCCTTCACAGGAAGTCCTCCACCTCGGGCCCAAACAGCTCAAATATCAGCAGACCAATATCAGGTACCGGCATTATGGTAAGAATATTGAGCAGATCATTGAGAAAGCAGCTACTTATGAAGACGGTCCGGAAAAGGAAGCCCTTATCCGCACCATTGCCAATCATATGAAAAAATCTTATCTCAACTGGAACAGGAATTCAGTTGATGATGATGTAATACTCAAAAATCTGGCGGAGCTATCAACAAATCGCCTTCAGCTTTCTGAGGAACATAAACTGAGCCATACAAACGAAATCCTTGCAAGAAACAAGAAAAAGAAATTCATCAAGCCGGGGACAAACCTTTATGGAAATTCTAACGGGAATTCCGGTGGATCTTTTAACAAACTAAGAAAAAAGATCGGATGAGTTCTTTCGAGATCCTCGGTGGAAAAAAGCTGAAAGGCGAAATCCAGCCGCAGGGAGCTAAGAATGAAGCCCTTCAGATACTCTGCGCCGTTTTGCTAACTCCTGAAAAGGTTACGATAAGCAATATCCCGGATATCCGTGACGTCAACTTTCTGATAGATTTGTTAAGAGAAATGGGCGTCAGGGTTGAACGACTGACTTCTGATACTTATACCTTCCAGGCCGACAATGTCAACCTTGAGTATTTACGCACCCCTCAATTCAAGCAGAAAGCCGCCAGTCTCCGCGGATCAGTGATGATCCTCGGACCGCTGTTATCCAGGTTCAAAAAAGGTTATATCCCCCACCCCGGCGGTGATAAAATAGGCCGCCGCAGGCTTGACACGCATTTTATCGGGTTGCAGAATCTTGGCGCTAAATTCATCTTTGATGATGCCGAGCGATTATACAAAGTGGAAGCCGATAATTTACAGGGTTGTTACTTGCTTCTGGATGAAGCTTCGGTCACGGGTACAGCCAATATTGTCATGGCAGCCGTTATGGCCAAAGGTAAAACCGTCATTTTCAATGCCGCCTGTGAGCCTTATATCCTGCAGCTTTGCAATATGCTTAACAGAATGGGCGCAAAGATCAGCGGAGTGGGCTCAAACCTGCTCACCGTAGAAGGTGTTGAATACCTCACAGGTTGCAGTCACGAGATGATGCCGGATATGATCGAAGTCGGCAGCTTTATTGGCCTGGCAGCCATGACACAGTCGGAATTAACGATTAAAAATGTTCAGCTTGATACCCTTGGGCTGATACCGACAGTTTTCAGCCGGCTGGGAATTACTGTCGAACAGAGGGGGAATGATGTTTTTATCCCGGAACATCTGAATTATGAAGTCGAAACATTCATGGATGGCTCCATCATGACTATCGCAGATGCCCCCTGGCCCGGCTTCACCCCTGACCTTATCAGTATAGTGCTGGTCGTTGCAACGCAAGCTAAGGGCAGCGTACTGATCCACCAGAAAATGTTCGAAAGCCGCCTGTTCTTCGTCGATAAACTGATCGATATGGGTGCACAAATCATTCTTTGTGATCCTCACCGTGCAACTGTGATCGGCCTGAACCGTGAACACATGCTGAGGGGCATAGATATGGTCTCACCGGATATCCGCGCCGGGGTTGCTCTTCTCATCGCAGCCTTATCCGCAGAAGGAAAAAGTGTAATCCACAATATTGAACAAATCGACAGGGGTTACCAGCAGATCGATCAGCGGCTGAACCTGCTGGGCGCTGACATTAAGCGAATATAAGCGATCAGCCCTGAGCCGCTTACTTCTGCAAAGCATCTTTTAACTCCGCCAGGCCAGTCGGTTTCGACTTGATCCTCAGGTTGGTATCTATTAATAAAAAAGTCGGGGTCGCATAAACAAAATAATCCTGGATAATTTTACCATCCCATCCTTTCAATTCGGCAATGTTTGCCCAGGAAATCTCATTTTTCTCCAAAGCCGTCCGCCATATTTTTTCATCCTGGTCTACAGAAACCCCTATAAATCTGATTCTGTCCTTGTATTGACCATTGAGGATCTTTAATTCCGGCATAATGGCCTCACAATGTGGACAATCACCTGACCAGAAAATGAGAAGAGTCTGCTTACCACAGGTATCCGACAAGTGGATTGTGTCTCCCGCTGCATCGACGGTCTTAAAATCGGGAGCCGCACTTCCAATAGTAAGTTTTTTAAACCCTTCTATCCTGATCTTTAATTTTTCCTCCTGCTGGTCGCTCACGCAGGATTGTCCAAGGACATAGTGCTCAACGAGATAGGTCAGTACGGTTTCAAAACCATAAGTCTGGAAACCGTTAATCAGGTAATTCACAACCATTTCCCTGACCTTTGGGCCACCTTCAGTAAACTTCATAAGGGAATCCACCGCCTGGATGAAGGATTTTTCCTGGTTTTCGCGGGAAGCGCCCGGCGTAACATATAATGATAGATAATTGACAACTTTGGCAGGCAATAACGGCGTATTCAGGTTCAGCGAATCAGTGAGATCGATGCTGCTGAAATACCGGCTGCGATATTGGGCAACAACTTTCGGCGGCAATTCTCCCGGCCGGATATCAGGCAACTGATCAAGACGGATTATCCTGGTGGCCAGCTTCCCAGGAAAGTTATCCAGCAGGCTGTCAAGATAATGCTTGTAGTTTAAGGATAATCGCTCTGCGTAAGCGGCAGCCTCGTTATAAAATGAATCAACAGGGGGATAATATCTTAAAAAACCGGTCAAAACATCGATCCTGGTTTCCATATCCAGCCTGTGACGATAATAGTCGAAGAATATTTTATTTTCTTCTGATTTATTGACCACAAGGCTTTCCAGGCCAAAATCCGGTCCGGAAGTGATATTCACATCTTCCTTATTGAAGATAAAATCGAGCCCCTGCTTTTTGTCCTTTTCCAACCGGTACATGCCTTCCTGGTCATGCTGATCCATCACAAAAACGACCTTGCCTGAAGCATCGGTAACTGCGGTATCCTGCCTGATCTGCTGATCGCCGTAATAAAAAATCAACCAGATTTTTGAAGCCGGGAGACCATCAATCTGAAAGCTGAGCTCGTAGGTTTTCTGCCCGTAAATCATAATGCTGACGGGCAGTAGCAGAAATAACAATATCGTTTTTCTGATACTCATAAGATAATTGACATTTTGTCTTTCAAAGATATAAATATGTTCTTTTCATTCTCATCTGCCAAAATGTCCTTTCACCTTCACTGGCAAATAATTTGATGGTCGTCCGCTAAGTTTCACTAATTTTGCGCCTTTTAACCGTAATTTAGAAGGCCTGTTTTTATTAATTCAAGTTAACAATATAATGAGTAAAGAAGATAAGATAAAGGAGCAGGAATCTCACGACGAAATACCGACTAGCCGGGAAAAGGATGATCATGTTGGTGCTGAAGGGGTTAAAAGCCATTCAAAAAAAGATAAACAGAAGAAACATGATCATGATGGCGAGGCGATAAAGCAATGGCAGTTGAAATGTGATAAATTGAATGATAAATATCTCCGTTTATATTCTGAGTTTGACAATTACCGCAAGCGTACCCAGAAAGAAAGGATCGAATTCAATAAAACGGCTTCAGAGGACATAATCCTTTCATTATTGCCTGTTATCGATGACCTTGAGCGGGCTTTAAAATCCACCCTTAAAACCGGCGATGAAATGGAAGTGGTCCCGAAAGAAGGACTGCAGCTGATTTACCAGAAATTTAAAGGTCTGCTTGCCCAGAAAGGGTTGGAAGTTATTCCTGCACAGGGGGAAATATTCAATGTCGATTTTCATGATGCGCTGACCAATATTCCTGCTCCATCGGAAGATTTGAAAGGTAAAGTAGTTGACGAGGTTGAGAAAGGATATATGCTTAACGGGAAAGTGATCCGGTATTCAAAGGTAGTAGTAGGAAATTAAAAATGACAAAACGCGATTATTACGAAATCCTTGATGTTCCTCGTACGGCATCTGTCGATGAGATCAAAAAAGCTTACCGGAAGATGGCATTAAAGTACCATCCGGATAAAAACCCGGATGATCCGTCCGCCGAAGGTAAGTTTAAAGAAGCCGCTGAAGCCTATGAAATACTCAGTGATGCTGACAAAAAGCAGCGTTACGACCGATATGGACATGACGGGGTAAAAGGTATGCCTGGCGGCGGCTTCAATATGACCATGGATGATATCTTCTCCAATTTCGGCGATATTTTCGGGGATGCTTTCGGAGGCGCTTTCAGCGATGCTTTTGGATTTGGAACCCGTGGCCGGACGCGCCGCCGGGTAAACAGGGGCACTAATCTCCGGGTTAAAGTGAAACTTAGTCTGGAGGAAATCTCCACAGGGGTCGAAAAGAAGATCAAAGTCAATAAATACATTCCTTGCGACCAGTGCAGCGGGACGGGAGCGGAAAAAGGCGCTTCTATGAATACCTGCCCGGCCTGCCATGGCCAGGGCCAGGTTACACGGGTCACCAGTACTTTCTTAGGTCAGATGCAGACCACCTCTACCTGTCCGACCTGTGACGGAGAAGGTACCGTGATCGGCACAAAATGCAACAAATGCTTCGGGAACGGTATAATCAAAGGAGAAGAAATTATCCCTGTCCGGGTCCCGGCAGGAGTAACCGACGGTATACAACTTTCCATGAGTGGCAAAGGAAATGCTGCCGCAAGGGGCGGAATTCCCGGGGACCTTCTTATACTGGTCGAAGAGCATGAACATGAGCATTTCATACGCGATGGGAATAACCTGATCTACGAGCACTTTATGAGCCTCCCTGAAGCTGCCCTTGGCGTTTCAGTAGATATACCCACACTCGACGGAAAAGCAAGGATTAAAATCGAAGCCGGCACTCAAAGTGGAAGAATTTTAAGATTGAAAGGGAAAGGATTACCTGACCTGAATGGTTATGGTCGCGGTGACCTTTTGGTGAACCTGAGCGTATGGACACCAAGGAATCTCTCACGAGAAGAACAGCAAATTCTTGAGAAATTGCGGGATTCCGAAAATTTCAGGCCAAATCCCTCCAAAAAAGACAAAGGTTTTTTTGACAGAATGAAAGACATTTTCCAGTGAACTTGATTCAAGTTGAAAACGTAACCAAGCGCTTCTCCGGTCACACTGCACTGGCAGAGGTAAGCGTTTCCGTCCCCGAAAAGAGCATTTTCGGCCTGCTTGGCCCTAATGGAGCAGGCAAAACAACACTGATCCGCATCATTAATATGATCACAGCACCCGATGAAGGCCATATTTTATTTGATGGCCACAATATTCAACCCGGTGATATTGATCAAATAGGCTATCTCCCGGAAGAAAGAGGCCTATATAAAAAAATGAAGGTTGGCGAACAGGCCCTTTACCTCGCCCAGTTGAAAGGAATGAGCCGGCATGAAGCACAACTGAAGCTAAGGGATTGGTTTGAAAAATTCGACATCGGTTCCTGGTGGAATAAAAAAGTGGAAGAGTTGTCGAAAGGTATGCAACAGAAGGTTCAATTCATCATCACAGTGCTCCATCAGCCTAAATTGCTCATTTTCGATGAGCCTTTCAGCGGGTTTGATCCCATCAATGTCAACCTGTTGAAGCAAGAGATCCTGAAATTGCGCGAAAACGGGTCCACTATTATATTTTCCACCCATAATATGGCCTCGGTAGAAGAACTATGTGATAATATTGCCCTGATCAACCGTTCCCGTAAAATTCTCGAAGGAAATGTAATGGAGATCAGGAAAAAACATCGCACCGAGACTTACGAAGTGGAAATTTCAGGTTATTACGACAAGGACCTTACCCTGCCGCCTGCCTGCCATATCCTCGAAAAAGCAGAGACTGCAGGTCATACCGTTCTTAAAATCCAGGGCTTCATGAACCATAAGCCAAATGAGCTTCTTTCCCAGCTTATGCGACAGGGAGAGGTGCATGCTTTCCGGGAAATTCTGCCTACCATGAACGATGTTTTTATTGCCACTGTAAACGCTGCCGAAAAATGAAAAAGATCTGGCTCATCATCCAACGAGAATATTTAACGAGGGTTAAAAAGCGGTCATTTGTGATCATGACTTTCCTTGGTCCCATCCTGATGGCATCCGTGTGGATCGTCCCGCTGCTGCTGGCCACTCGTTCAGAAGGCACAAAAACCATTGAGGTCATTGACGAAACAGGACTTTTTTTCGAGCAGTTCAAAGAAACCAACGATACAAAGTTTATTTACATCACGGACGATCTTCAGACAGCAAAAGCTAATCTTGGAAAAAGTGAAGACTTTGCCATTCTTTATATACCCCTTTCATCTTATACAACCCCTAAGGCCTTCTATCTTTATTCTTACAAGAAACCGGGACTAAGCCTGAAAATGTATCTCCAGGAATCAGCCAATAAAATTCTGGAAAACAAGAAACTGATGGATGTATATGGGATCGATGAGGAAACACTGGCTTCGGTTAAATCGAACATTTCATTGGTGGTGGAAGATATTGAGACGAGTAAGAAGTCTTATACCGAGATTAGCTGGGCGCTTGGGTTTGTCGGTGGGATGCTGATATACTTTTTCATCTTTATGTACGGGGCGCAGGTAATGCGCGGCGTTATCGAGGAAAAAACGAGCAGGATCGTTGAAGTAATTGTATCTTCCGTCAAACCGATTCAGCTTATGATGGGTAAGATCATTGGTATTGCCATGGTTGGCCTGACGCAATTCCTTTTATGGGTCGTCCTCACGCTTGGGATTGTTACTGCCTTCACGGCTATTTATGCGGACCAGATCGATCAGTATAAAATGGGTGAACAACCGGTTACTGCTCCCGGTCAGTTTTTTTCATCGGATGCCATGGGGATGCCGGATACACAGCAAGGGTTGGATGCACTGGGATCTGATGAGAATATCGGCCAGATCCTTGATGTTTTCTTCTCAATCAATTACGGGGTGATTATTTTCACCTTCATTTTCTTTTTCATCGGAGGGTACCTGCTCTATGCGGCACTTTTTGCCGCAATAGGATCTGCAGTCGACAATGAGGCCGATACACAGCAATTCATGCTACCTGTTACCATTCCGTTGATTTTCTCGATTATTATCGGGCTTTCTTTCGTACTGAATAATCCGGATGGCAGTGTGGCTTACTGGCTTTCACTGATACCCCTGACCTCCCCTATCATCATGATGATCCGGGTCCCTTTCGGGGTCAATATTTATACGGACCTTATCCCATCGATGATCTTACTGGTTTTGGGGTTCCTGGCCACGACCTGGTTAGCCGCGAAAATCTACCGGACAGGTATCCTGATGTATGGAAAGAAAATTTCTTATAAAGAGTTATGGAAATGGCTTACTTACCGGCCTTAATCCTAACCCTTACCGGATTTGTTTTCCAATATTGATTATTTCTCATACAATTTGCTCCAGCGGAATTTCCCCCTGTTCTTCCAATCGCCACAGTGGTAGGCATAGCTGACAATTAGCGGCAGCACTGAAGTGGCTTCAGCATATACCATTTGCTCGTACACCGTTTCAACTTTTCCCCATGACGAAGCCTCTTTGAGGGTGGAACCGGAACATGCGCCATCACGGGCATCGGCTACTGTGATCTGAACTGCATATTGATGCATCGGAACATCTTTACCCAGGATCTCAGCGCAAATGACGGTATCCTGCGCAAAATTCTTAGGAACCCCGCCTCCGATCATAAAAAGACCGGTGGTTTTTGCTGCCATTTTAATCAGGGTAAGCTCCAGAAAATCCTTTACCGCATCTATGCTGACATGACTCTCCGGCCGCTCCCACTGATGCTTGACCAATCCGAAACCTGCGCTGCTGTCGGAAAATGCCGGGCAGAAAATGGGTACATCATGCTCGTAACAAGCCTGTACTAATGAATCCTTCTTTTTAGAATGATCAACAAGGTGCCGCCCCATTTCCTTGATAAATTCCCTTGAGGAATAAGGCCTGGGTTCAAGCATATCCGCTATCTTCTTTACCGTCTCATCACATTGCTGCAATTCTTCTTCATCAATATAGGTATCATAAATACGGTCAATATAATTGTTTCGCAGCATGTGGTCATCAATAAAAGGCGTTCCTTTATAATGCCTGAATCCCAGCGCCTCAAAAAAATCCATATCAACGATGGAAGCGCCTGTGGCCACAATGGCATCGACCATATTATTTTTCACCATATCGACATAAACCTGCATACAACCACCTGCACTGGTACTTCCTGCGAGAGTCAGGATGATAGAACAACCTTTATCTTTGATCATACGTTGCAGAATATCGGCCGCGTTTGCCGTTTCACGGGAGGTAAATGACATCTTCCTCATGGCTTCGATGATGGGGGTAGCGTCAAAGGATTTAATATCAATATGCTCGATCGTTTGCTTTAAAAGGTCTTTTTTTCCCATTTTTGTAATTATTTTAAATCTGATCGACTTAAACAAACAATTTCTTATCGATCCGGGTTAGTTACATTATCAATAAATTAAAGATCAATTACTTATTTTTACTCATAAACTGATAGCTCAACAATTGATAGATTAGTTTAGAGGCCAGGAAATCAGATGCTTTATTATTATCTATTGGGCATAATTCGACCACATCAAACCCAACAAGTTTTTTCTTAACGATCAGCTTTCGCATGAGATTGATCACATCATAGTAAGCAAGTCCACCAGGCTCCGGAGTGCCTGTAGCGGGCATGATGGAAGGGTCAAATCCGTCCAGGTCAATCGTCACATAAACGTGATAATTAAGCTTTTCGATCACATCATCGATCCAGCCGGAATGCCCTCCAGTAATATCTTTAGCGAAGAAAATCCGGTCTTTGGCCAGGTACGGTTTTTCAACCACATCCATGCTCCGGATTCCTACCTGGACAATAGGGCACCATTCCCTGACACGGGCCATAACGCAGGCGTGATTGAAACGGGATCCCTCATATTCCTGCCTCAGGTCTGTATGCGCATCGATTTGCAACACACATAAACCGGGTATATGTTCTGCAAATGCCTGAACTGCGCCAATTGTAACTGAATGCTCTCCACCAAGGGTAACAACGAATTTTTCGTCTTCCAGGAATTTGATGATTGTTTTATGAACCTGCCGGGTTAAGGCTTCCGGAGAAGTTTTTTCAATCACAGGTTTGGCGGTATGGATACCTTTCAGGTAAACTTCCGAATCGGTTTCAATGTCATAGAGCTCCATATTGGCTGAAGCCTCGAGGATCGCATCCGGGCCCCTGTCAGCGCCTTTTATCCATGTACTGGTCGCATCGAAGGGCACCGGCAGTATTACGATCGATGAGCTTTCATAAGCCGAATAAGTTGGCGGTATTCCTCCAAAATTCATCAATGATCATATTTAATAATTAAGAAAGATACAACTAAAATAAGATTTTTTTTTCAGGTATCAGTAACCAAGGATTTTTAGCATCGATTTGTAGCTTTGTTCTTTTGCAAAAAGCTTCGTATAATATTCACCTTCAGCATCACGGTCGATAATGATATGTTTGGGGGCTGGTATCAGGCAGTGTTGGATACCGCCGTAACCGCCGATGGATTCCTGGTATGCCCCGGTATGGAAAAGCCCGATGTATTGAGGTGTACCGGGCCTCATCTTGGGAAGGAATATCGCATTAGAGTGTGCTTCAGAATTATAGTAATCCATACTGTCGCAAGTCAGTCCGCCGAGGAAAACACGTTCATATTCATAATCCCAGTTATTAACCGCCAGTAAAATAAACCGCTGGTTCAATGCCCAGGTATCGGGCAACGTCGTCATAAATGAACTGTCGATCATATTCCAGCTCTCCCGGTCATTCTGCCGCTTCTGATCAATGATGGAATAGAGGACAGCTCCGCTCTCCCCCACAGTAAAAGATCCGAATTCAGTGAAAATATCAGGTTCCGGAACATTATTCTGGTTACAAATTATTTTGATCTGGGAGATGATCTCTTCTGCCATATATTCGTAATCATAATC
Organism: Bacteroidales bacterium; assembly: GCA_023229505.1. Lineage (NCBI taxonomy): Bacteria > Pseudomonadati > Bacteroidota > Bacteroidia > Bacteroidales > Bacteroidales bacterium. The sequence goes on from JALNZD010000020.1 coordinate 15,447, forward strand.
AAATGAAAGTGAATTCTTTACCGGAAATCCGCCGCCTATATTAAGGGAATCAAGTTCAGGGCATATTTTCTTCAGTTCACAGTAAATATTAACACATTTTGTAAGTTCATTCCAGTAATAAGCCGTATCGCGGATCCCTGTATTGATGAAGAAATGAAGCATCTTCAGGGCGAATTTATTGTTGTTGCGGATATTTTCCTGGTAATAGGATAAGATATCATTATACCGTATTCCCAACCTGGAAGTATAAAATTCAAATTTGGGCTCTTCTTCTGAGGCAATCCTGATGCCAAGCTTGACTTTCTTCCTGATCCCCTTGGAAAATTTATCAAGTTCAAATATATTGTCAAGAACCGGGATTGTATTCTCAAAACCCCTGTTGATAAGGTTTATAATGTTCTCAATATATTGCGGACGCTTGAATCCGTTACAAATGATAAAAGTTTCTTTATTCAAAAGTCCCTCTTCGTGCATTTGTTCCACGATATGGATATCAAATGCCGATGAGGTTTCAATATGAATATCATTCTTCAATGCTTCCTGGAGGACAAAGGAGAAATGTGAGCTCTTTGTACAATAACAATAGGTGTAATTCCCATTGTAATCAGCCTTTGCCATTGCAACATTGAACCATCTCTTAGCCTTCTGAATCTGTTCACTGATCTTAGGCAAATAGCTTATTTTTAATGGCGTTCCATATTGTTTAATGACATCCATTAAGGGTATTTCATGAAAATTAAGTTCATTATCAATGACTTCGAATTCACTCGAAGGAAAATCAAAAGTCTGCTCGATAAGATCTAAATACTTTACTTTCATATCTATTCAATTTAAATTGAAAAAAGCAAACAAAGTTAATATAATATGCTTATTCTGAATAAATATTTATAATCCGCATAACCTGAATCTTACTTTTTTTATCAATGTAAGTTATGCAAATTTTAATTATGCTCATCTTCAATATATTAAGGGATATTATTTATCCTTCTGGTAATTTTCGAATTTCAATTTTCGAATTTCGAATTTCGATTAAGCATTTTCGTCAATAAAAAATAACAGCACATTGGTAAATTACAAAAAATATGCTAATTTTGCACCCTCCAAAAAATAGATAAAAAAAATCCTAAAATTCTGAAAACATGCAAAGTAAGGGAGCTATTAAGGTATTTGCGATTGCATTTTCAATAGTTTGTCTTTTCCAGTTATCATTTACTTTTTTCAGTTCGAAAGTTGAGCGGAATGCCCGTAGCTATGCTACAAATCAGGATGCGGTCAATCAAGCTGAAGCTCTTGCTAAGGGCGATCAACTGATGAAGACTTTTTATTTGGACTCTTTAGAAAAAGCCCGTGAATCTTACTATATCGATTCATTATCAAATCAGGTAGTCTATAATCTCCTGGTACGGAAATATACCTACAAGGAGGTAAAAGAAAGGGAGATCAATCTTGGTTTGGACCTCAGGGGCGGTATGAATGTCGTGCTGGAAGTATCAATGGGTGATATCATTAATGCATTGGCAGGACCAAATAATGTCAACCCTATATTCCGGCAGGCCATGCAAAGTGCATATGCCAAGCAACGATCGAGCCAGCGTGATTTCGTGACCTTGTTTGGGGAAGCTTTCAGTGAGACAGACCCCAATGCCAAGCTGGCTTCTATTTTTAATACGGTAGAACTTAAAGATAAGATCAGTTACAATTCTACTAATGAAGAAGTTCTTACAGTAATCAGGAAAGAAACCGAGGGTGCTTTTGACATGACTTTTAACATTCTCAGGACGCGTATCGACCGTTTTGGTGTGACTCAGCCAAATATTCAGAAACTGGCCGGAACCGGAAGGATACTCGTTGAACTTCCAGGCATCAAGGACCCGGCCCGCGTCAGGAAACTTCTCCAGGGAACTGCAAATCTTGAATTCTGGGAAACCTACAGTTATTCTGAAATATATACTTATTTCGCTGAAGCAAATAAACGGCTGGTAACCGTACTTGGTACTGAAAAATTAGAAGGGGAATCTTCCCTGGTTGACTCACTGGGTGCAATTAATGCTACTGGTGAAAGTAATGCACTTGTCCAGGGAGAAGCAAAAGATACGGCAACTTCCCTGCTTGAGAAGATCGAAAGCGATACTTCCAAGGCAGCAGATAAAGACCGGTCCTTTGAAGATTATGCCAAGGAAAACCCGCTGAATGCATATCTCCAACCGGCATTTTTTCAGAGCGAAGACGGGAATTATTACCCGGGCCAGACTGCAACTGTCGGCTTTGCTGCCATTAAAGATACGGCCAGTATCAACGCGATGTTGAGCAAGACAAACAGCGTTTTCCCAAGGAACCTGAGACTGGTATGGACCGCCAAACCACGAGACGAAAAGACTGATGTTCTGGAGCTTGTGGCACTGAAAGTCACTTCACGCGATGGTTCTGCAGCCCTGGGCGGTGGCGTCATCGTGGATGCCCGGCAGGATTATGACCAGGCAGGCGGTGTGGAAGTGAGCCTTTCGATGAACAGTGAAGGTGCACGGGTATGGAAAAGACTGACCGGGGAGAATATAGACAAACAGGTTGCTATTGTTCTGGACAATCATGTTTATTCCTTCCCTACCGTAAGGGGCGAAATCCCTAACGGAATGTCTTCTATCAGCGGAGGCGGAATGACTCTTGAAGAAGGCCAGGACCTTGCAAATATCCTCAAAGCCGGAAAATTACCAGCTTCTGCCCGTATCGTGGAGGAAGCTGTGGTCGGTCCGTCACTGGGCCAGGAAGCCATCAATGCCGGTTTATGGTCTTTTGTCATAGCTTTCATGCTAGTCCTGGCATATATGGCATTCTTTTACGCCCGGGCCGGTTGGGTTGCCAACCTTGCCCTGGTAGTCAACATCTTCTTTATTTTCGGAGTGCTCGCCTCCCTGGGCGCAGTGCTCACGCTTCCAGGTATTGCCGGTATAGTGCTGACGCTCGGAATGGCCGTGGATGCCAACGTTATTATATATGAACGAATCAAGGAAGAAATGCGGGCAGGAAAAGGGATGCGCCTGGCCATCTCTGATGGTTACAAAGCCGCTTATTCCGCTATCATCGACGGAAACGTGACCACACTTCTTACTGCTGTTGTTCTTTACATCTTCGGAACAGGCCCTGTACAGGGTTTTGCCACTACCCTGATTATCGGTATCCTCAGCTCACTATTTACAGCGATCTTCATTTCAAGGATCATTTTTACCTGGGCACTGGATAAAAACAAGCATATCACGTTTGATGTGCCCATCACACATGATTTCCTCCATAACACTAAAATAGACTTCCTGAAATTGCGTAAATATGCTTATATCTTTTCCATTACGCTCTCTGTGATTGGTATTATCTCGCTCTTTACCAGGGGACTTGACCAGGGGGTTGACTTTGCGGGTGGCAGAACTTATGTAATTCGTTTCGATCAGGAAATCAAAACCAATGAAATACGTACTGCCCTTACAGCACAATTCGATGGTATGGCCCCTGAAGTCAAAACATTCGGGCCTACTTCACAGGTCAAGGTCACAACCAAATATAAGATCAATGATGAAGGCCCGGAAGTTGATTCGATTATTCAAAATAAACTTTTTACAGGGTTAAAACCATTCTATGCCAAGAAAGACATCACTTACATAGATTTTTCAACAGATGCCACTGAAGTTGGGAAAATACTCGGTATCCGAAGTTCTCAAAAAGTCGGGCCCACTATCGCTGACGATATCCGGAATAGAGCTTTCATGGCTGTTATATTTGCCCTTATAGTAATATTTATCTATATTGCCATCCGGTTCAAAAAGTGGCAATACGGATTTGGTGGTTTAGTATCCCTGTTCCATGATGCCCTGATCACCCTCGGGATTTTCTCGTTGTTATACAGCATCATGCCATTCAGCATGGAGGCTGATCAGACGCTGATTGCTGCTATCCTTACCATTATTGGTTATTCTATTAATGATACTGTTATCATCTTCGACAGGATACGCGAATATGTCACGCTTCATCCAAAGAGGGAATATTCCATCAACGTTAATGAAGCGCTGAACAGCACCCTGTCACGGACAGTGAATACATCTGGCACTACATTGGTCGTTTTAATTGCCATATTTATCCTTGGTGGAGAAATCATCAGGGGATTCACTTTTGCTCTCTTGTTCGGAATTTTCTTCGGCACTTATTCTTCAGTTTTCGTGGCTACTCCTATTGCATTTGACCTGATGAATAGAAAAATAAAAAAAACACTCAAAATAAAAGAGTCAAAATAAACTTTTCATTATTGAATAAAGGCTGGTTTGCCACTAAATGAAAATTTAAGGCAGACCAGCCTTTTTTTATTATTTTTGCAGGTCTATACATCCAGGGCCTTATGCCAGCAGTACTTCTTTTTTTTGATATCAGCGCCGGGGAATTAATGGTTATCCTTCTGGCTGCATTCATCGTTTTCGGTCCCAGCAAAATACCTGAGATCGCCAGGAAAATTGGCCGTGGGATGAATGAGATCCGCAGGGCTTCGGACGAAATAAAAAGAGAGATTACCAAAGAAACAAGAAAAGTTGAAAAAGAATTGAATGTCGAAGGATCCGTTTTTAAAGATTTGAAAAAGACAGCGGATGAGATCAGGCAAGACTTTGAAAACACAGCAAGGCCCTTAAATGATAATATTGATAAACCGGCCGGGGATGTTTCTGAAGGTTCGCCTCCTCCGGATATGAAAGGATAAAACTGATACAGTCAAATAATTATAGCTTTTCTTCGTTAACAATCATTGAAGAAAAAGGCTCCGATTAAGAATGAAAAAGATATCACGCATTTTAACCCTGGTATTATTGGTACTTGTTGTCTGCAACCAGGCAGCGGGTCAAAAACAACGTTCGTTTATCCGGAGTGCTGATGATGCATTTGCAGACGAGCGTTATTCAATCGCCATCGAGAAGTATCAGAAAGCATATACCAAAGTCAAAAAGAATCCCATAGAAAGGAACCGGATTTCTTTTCAACTGGCAGAGTGTTTCCGCAGAACCGGAGACATAAAACGGGCCGATATACAATATAAAAGATTGATTAAAAACGGTTATGACAGCAAGGAGCCTATCATCCTGCTCCATTATGCCAATGCGCAGAAATCTGAAGGGAACCTGGAAGAAGCGAAAACCTATTACGAACTTTATGATAAGAAGATGCCTGATGATCCCAGGGGTAAATATGGGATCCAGTCGTGTGAGAAGATCCCTGACTGGGTAGAATTTGAATCCAAATATGAAGTTGTAGAAGAGAAAGGGCTCAACTCGCGGGAAGCTGATTTTGCGCCCACTTATTCCAGTGAAACGTATAATTCCCTCATTTTCACTTCAACACGCGAAGGAAGCAAAGGAAAAGGGATCGATGAATGGACCAATCAAAGCTTCAGCTGCCTGTTCCAGGCCAGGATGGACCGTAAAAATGAGTGGAGCACACCCGAATTGCTTGATGACCAGGAAAAAGACGGGGTGAACTCTGAGGCGAACGAAGGTGCTCCCGCAATGACCAGCGACTTCAGCACATTATATTTTACCCGCTGTCCGGATGAAGATGGTACCACAAATGGTTGCCAGATCTACACATCCAGGCGGACAGGAAGATATTGGAGCAAACCTGAATTGATGCCGCTGGGACTGGATTCAACGGAAGTTGTCGGTCACCCGGCCATTAGCCGGGATGAAATGGTTATTTATTTCTCTTCGAACCGTACAGGTGGAATGGGTGGAAAAGACATTTGGGTGGCCTTCCGTGAAAGCAGGAGTGAACCGTTTGGCCGACCTTACAACCTTGGTCCGATCATCAATACGCCTGGGGATGAAATGTTCCCGTTCCTCAGGGCAGATACCCTGTTATATTTCACTTCCGATGGCCATCCAGGCCTGGGGGGACTTGATATTTTTTATACGATCCCGGATACAGCCAGGATGTGGACAACACCAGTAAATATGGGTATCCCGATCAATTCAACTGCCGATGACTTCGCCATTATTTTTAATCCTGAAGGGGAACAAGGATTTTTCTCCTCAAACCGGAGTGGAAAAAAATCAAAGGAAGATATTTATTCCTTCATTATACCTCCGGTGGCATTCACGCTGAGTGGCGCCGTAAAGGATGATCGTACGCTTCAATTTATTCCAGGGGCGAGGGTCGATATTGTCGGGTCAGATGGCATCTCCATGACTGCCAGGACTTCTGAAACCGGCGTTTACATGTTTGGCAGGAGTCAGATCATGCCCAATACGACTTATGAGATGACCGTTTCAAAAGATGAATATTTCAATTCCAGTGGCAGAGTTACAACAGTCGGCTATGAAAAAAGCAAGGACCTTACGCGCGATTTCATTCTTCAACCAATTCCTGAAGAACCAATAGTACTTCCAGAAATCCTTTACGATCTTGCTAAGTGGGACCTTAAGCCCGAATACCAGGATTCATTGCAAGGCCTCATAACCACACTTGATGAAAACCCCACGCTGATTATTGAGCTTGCTTCTCACACGGATGCCCGGGACACTTACGAACGCAATGATATCCTGTCGCAGCGCCGGGCGCAGTCGGTGGTCGATTATCTCATCGAACGGGGGATCGATCCGGATCGCCTTATCGCCAAAGGTTATGGGGAAAGGGTGCCGAGAATCTTATTGAAAGATGTAACACGTGACGGATTTCTGTTTAAAGAAGGGACCGTCCTGACAGAATCCTATATCGATTCACTGTCCACAGTTCCGTATAAGGAAGCTGCTCACCAGTTGAACAGGCGGACCGAGTTCAGGGTTATCAGTAAAGATTTTGTACCTAAACCTAAAAATGTTGAACTCGGAAAAACCGTTCAAATCCAGCTTAACCCTGACGATAACGTCTTAAAATATACCCTGGCACCCAAATCCGGATTCATTACGGCGCCTTGCATTATCAATGGCTATACAGTTCAGTTCACTTTTGATGCAAAACTTATCGCGCAAATTTCAGTGGACGAGGCAATGAGATTACTGGCCACCGGCGCAATCGGTAAAGAAGATTTCAAAGGCAATCCCGATGAGATTTTAGCCAATGCGACCATTGCCAACCGTGCCATCCTTGTCATTAAGGAATTCACCATTGCCAATGAAACGGTAAAAGATGTTGAATTCATGGTTAACTCAAACCTGGGATACCCGTTAATAATCGGAAATACGGTTCTGGCGGCTTTCGGGGATTATACGATTGATAATCAGCGACAGCAGATCATTTTCAGGAAGAAGAAATAATGGCAGATGACCTGAAATATTCACTTCGGGGTGTATCGGCATCCAAGGAAGATGTGCATGCTGCCATCAGGAATATCGATAAAGGCATTTTCCCACAAGCTTTTTGTAAAATCGTCCCTGATCTGATAGGAGGTGATCCAGAGTGGTGCAACATCATGCATGCCGATGGGGCCGGGACGAAATCTTCCCTGGCTTATATTTACTGGAAAGAAACCGGTGACATTTCCGTCTGGAAAGGGCTCGCACAGGATGCCATCGTAATGAATATTGATGACCTGCTTTGCGTCGGAGCGACTGGTACAATATTAATTTCTTCCACTATTGGCAGGAACAAAAAGCTTATTTCCGGAGAGGTCATCTCGGCCATCATTGAAGGCACGGAGGAATTCCTGGCAAAGATGCGTAGTCTCGGAATTGAAATCTATTCAACAGGCGGCGAAACAGCCGATGTCGGTGATATTGTGAGGACTATCATCGTGGATTCGACCGTCACAGCAAGGATGAGGCGCGAAGATGTGATCCGCAACGACCAGATCCAGCCTGGCGACGTCATTATCGGCCTGTCGTCTTACGGGCAGGCCTCTTATGAAGATACTTACAATGGCGGAATGGGCAGCAACGGCCTGACTTCCGCCCGTCATGATATGTTCAATAAGGTTTACCGGGAGAAATACCCTGAAAGCCTTGATCCTGAGATGCCGGCAGATCTTTCATATACCGGGCCTTTCCGGGTCACTGATCCTTCCGGAGTTCCAGGTGTTAATATTGGCAAACTGGTCTTATCCCCTACCCGCACCTATGCCCCGGTGATGCTTAAAATCTTAGCAGAACACCGGGCAAATATCCATGGATTAGTACATTGCAGCGGTGGAGGACAGACAAAAGTTCTTAATTTCATTGAAAATCTTAAAGTAGTAAAAGACAATCTTTTCCCCATCCCTCCCCTTTTTCAGCTTATCCAAAAGCATTCAGGCACGTCATGGCAGGAGATGTTCAAGGTCTTTAACATGGGCCATCGTTTTGAAATTTACCTTCCTGAAAAATTCGCCGGTGATGTGATTAAAGTTTCGCAGCAATTCAACATCGAGGCGAAGATCATCGGGCATTGCGAGGTATCAGAGAAAAGGTCATTGGTCATTCGTCATCAGGAAGAGGAATTGGCGTATTGATGTATTTGATCCCTCCTTTGAGGGGATGACGCAGCGGAGATTGCAAACAGATCCCGACGAAGGAGGGATCTGCCGGCCAACACTCCGCATCTCGCCCGCTCGCCTGTTCGCTCTTTCGCCCGATCTCTGAAAGAAAGATTTCTCCTGATCAAAAATATTTCTTAAACACATGGTACATTTTAAGTTATTTATGATTAACTTTAGCTCCCCCCACTTAATGGCCAGGAAAATTAAATATTGTCAAATTTCATGTCTACTTACGCATTTCCATAAGCTCTTCAATACCTTATATCATTTTCTGAATCTCAGTACCTGGATCCCGAATCATAATTCAAGGATTTATTCTCCTTCTTCTACTCTCAAGCATTCATTTTCCCTTCCCCAATTTCGAATTTCCATTTTCGATTACCTAATGTCAGTTATTCCAGTCTGCCACTCGCCTCCTGCATGTAAGGGCTAATTTAACCCCATAATGAAATGATTTAAACCAAAATAATTCAACATCCAAAAATTTTTGTCTTACCTTTAAAATCTGATTCTTATGAAAAAATTAGCTTCCATATTGTTTATTATTCTTCTGGGCTCTTCATCATTATTAAGTCAAACCACAACTGGCCATGTAAGAGTTACCTGGAATCCGCAATTATGTGAAGCATGTTGCCTTGGGATGCAATACGGTCCCTGTATAACAGTGGTAAGGGTATTTGACGATTATGTGATTGTAGACGATTCGTGCGTTGTTGTAAGTAATACTGATCACTACGATTTTTCATTTACCATGCCTCAATGCACATCAAATTGGGACATCATAGTCTATGCCGCCGTTTGGGCCGGTTGTGACGGAGGTCCATTATGCTGTCATGGTAAAAACCAAGGCCTAACCTTTACTTGTTCTCAATTAGAAAGTGGACAAATAGTGCCCGTTTTGTGGGATGAATAGTTTATAACTTAGCGCTATATCAGGCTGTTTGCCTGATATAGCGTATTGAAATACAATGATATATGTTGAGTCCTCTAAAATATACTCTTATTATTACCTTGAAATTAATAATGGTTCAAAGTTTATGTTCCCAGCATCAGGCTGATAACTGGATCTTTGGACAATGGGCCGGTTTGAAATTTAGCACGGGCCAACCGGTACCATGGTTACCTATGGTAAATGGAGCTGGCTTTAGTAATGGAACGATTATGAGTGATTCACTTGGTAATTTATTGTTCTATTCCGAAGGCGACAAAGTATGGAACAGGAATCAGGAAATTATGGACAATGGCGATAACCTTCTGCCAGGTTGTTGTTGTTGGGATCAAACTGCAATTAGTTTTCCCCGGCCTGGTTTTGGAGATCAGTATTATTTATTTACTATTTCAGGTTGGAATAGCCCGGAAGGATTATATTATTCAATTATAGATATGTCTTTGGATGGGGGACTTGGAGCAGTGACTGATGTTAAAAATATCAAACTGGAAGCGGCATTCTGGGCACATGACCATCAATTTGTCACGAAAAGCCGATCGGGTGATTCCTATTGGGTTGTCACAAGACTTTATAATGATGACAGATATGCAAGTTTTCTTGTCGATGAACAAGGAGTGCACACGAATCCTGTTTACAGTCCGACAGGGATTTTCAGGGAATTTACAAATAGTGATAATGGCAATATTAAAATTTCTTCAAACAAAAAGTATCTAATAACTGGTCATCGTGAAGGAGATGATGAAGTTCAAAAGCATTATTTACAATCATTTGAGGTCTGTACTTTTAATGATGAAACAGGTGAAATAGGTTATCTATATATGGTAAATAAGAAAAATGTCGGAGGGTGGTACGATCCTGCCTATTGTTGTGAATTTTCACCGGATTCAAAATATTTGTATCTTACTTTTGAGGGAGGCGATTCAAGAAACATGTTAGGTTATTTATATCAATATGAAATGCAATATATTGGTGATTCGGCTGCTTTCGTTAATTCTGCAATCGAGATTTCTAATCTCAGCGGTACAAATATTCAGCTTTCTAATGATGGGAAAATCTATACATCTGTTCCAAATCCCGGTATTCCTAATAATAAATATTATATTGGTGTAATTAACAAACCGTGGGAAAATGGCCAGAATTGCGATTTCGATCCAAATGGAATTTATTTATTGGGACGAGATTGTGAATGGAATTTACCAAACTTACTACTTGATTATTTATACCGTTTCGAATGGGAGGCAGATGATTATTGCCTGGGAACAGCAGTTCATTTTATTCCGCATTTCGTACCAACACCCGACAGCATACAATGGAATTTCGGTGAATTTGGCCCGGGAAGCATATCTCATGAACTCTCCCCAACATATACATTTCAAAACGCAGGAATCCATGAAGTGGAAGTTGATATATGGTATCCTACAGGCAGATATGAACATACGTCGAGAGAAATTGAGATTTACCCGGTGCCTCAACCTGATTTAGGGCCTGACCTGACGATATGTGAGGGTAATATCGTTACACTTAACGCGAATTGCGAGGCAGATCTCTATTCCTGGTCCACCGGCCAGTTCGGAAGCCCGACAATTACTGTATCAGATTCCGGAACCTATTGGGTTCATGCAACTTTTGCTGAAACCGGTTGTATGGGAAGTGACGATATCCACATTAGCTTTTATCCTGCCATAACAATGGACGAATCTGCTCTGGAAATTACACCCACCGCTTGTAGCGGCTCAAGCGGTTCGATTACCGGCCTCCAGGTTATGGGATCCCCGCCATTCACATTTCTCTGGGAAGACTTGTCAGGCAATGTTTACGGTACAGATCCCGACATTTCTAATCTACCTGCAGGACAATATTTACTAACGATTACCGATGGCAACGGCTGCAAAACACAAACTCCGGTTTATACCATCGAGGATGCAGGCAATTTGCAGGTCACGGAAGTACAAACCATAAGGCCTCATTGTTTCAACAACGACGGACAGCTTATCATTTCCGCATTTTCGCCATCCGGTTCAGCGCTGGAATACTCAATAGATGACGGCGTGACTTATCAGTCCGATAGTGTGTTCACCGGGCTGGTTGGTGCGAGTTACGTGATACGGGTTACGGATGAGTATGGATGTTTCGGATTTTATTTGGATAATCCTGTTGTTTTGGAAGATATCCCCGGGCCGCAGGTAAACCAGATTATTGTCACAAATGAGTCGGATTTCCTGGGAAACGGGGCAATAGAAATCATTGCAAATGGATCCACACCAGTTATTTATTATTCCATCGATAGCGGATACACATGGCAATTAAACGACGGAAATTTTTACAATTTACAGTCTGGGATTTACAATTTACAAGTTAAGGATGAGAATGGGTGTGATACTGCTTTTACTGTTGAAATTCAGAATGTTATCCTGACTTATCTGCATGCTGTTACGAGTGAAGGAGGTCATTGCCTTGGCAATACGGCAATGGTGCCGGTGAATGTCGATAACTTCAATTCCGTAGCAAACTTCCGCCTCAAACTCAGCTACAACGCAGATAACCTGCAATGCGAAGGCTTTACCAATGTCCATCCACAGCTTGCCGACAGTCTCACCGGCTGGGTTGACCAGGCCGCCGGAGAGATCAACCTGACGTGGAGATCTACGGTATCGGTCACTTTTATGGCATCTGAAAAAGTAGCCGACCTGGTCTTTACGACGAAAAATCCCGGCCAGGGCGAACTGGCCTGGTACACCGGCTCGACAGAAAGCTATTTCACCAATGCCGGCGGCATGCCCATCCCGGCAGAGTTCCAGACTGGCGAAGTGACCATCTATGAACCGCCTGAAATTCTCCTTTCAACCTCTAAAACAGTCTGCGAAGGACAGATGGTGAGTATTATGAGCATTGCCTCCGGCAATCAGCCCCCGATAAGTTACCGCTGGACTTATCCATCGGGTGACACCTCCGGCACCGATCCGTTCATATTCAATGTAACCTATTCAGATGCAGGCTTTTACACCCTGCTGGCTACTGACATTGTCGGCTGCACCGATCAGAAAAGCATCGAGTTGATTGTCAGCGACAATCCGGTAGCTGCTTTTCATGGAACCGACACGATGGAATTGCACATTGGCGGTTTGCTGGACGCCGGGGGAGGGATGGCATCGTACAGATGGAGTCCTGGAGATACCACGCAAAGCATTGTGATCCAGGCAAAAGGAATGTACGTGGTTGAGATGGAATCCCTGGCAGGATGCATCGGAAAGGACTCCATCTATATCAAATTAACCTCCGATGAAATCCCATCAAACAATATCTTCATCCCTAACGCCTTCTCTCCCGATGGTGACGGGCTGAACGACACCTTCATGGCCATCGCGACCAGCGATTATATCCAAAAATTCCACATGCTCATCTTCGACCGATGGGGCGGACAGATTTTTGAGTCGAATGATATTATGCGCGGCTGGGATGGAACGATGCACGGAAAGCCTTTGCCCGGCGGAATGTATACCTACAAGATAACCTATAGTATTTATCCGTCTATCGGGGATCATTCGGAGCAGGTACGGCTTGGGACGGTGATGCTCGTCAGATAATTACACGATTCGGCATTCGATATTGTCGATGTAATTTTCGAAATAAAATCGTCCGATCGGCAAATTGACAAATCATCCAATCCTTTCGCATCTCGCATGATCGACTGATCGCTCGTTCGCCTGATCCTTCTGTCGTCCCTATGGGACTTTAGATTTTGATCCGACATCTTTACCCGGCACTGACGTGCCGGGCTACTATATGTCATCCCTTTGGGATTCAATTCACCAAATCCCCAAATAGCCTAATCGTGACAAATCACCCAATCTTCCAATCACCCAATCACCCAATCATTTTTCTTCTTACCTTTGCATGCTAGACTAATAAAGAGATATGCTGGGAAAACTGGAGGAAATCCACAAAAAATACCTGGAACTTGAAAAGCAGATAAATGATCCTGATTCGATGAGCGACATGAAAAGATACATCCAGCTCAGTAAGGATCATAAAGAGCTGCAACCGATTGTCGCTGCTTATAAGAATTACAGGAATGTAATGACTTCCCTTGATGCGGCGAAAGAGATCCTTGAAAAGGAGAAAGATGAGGAACTTCGTGCGTATGCAAAGGAAGAGCTTATCGAGCTTACAGGCCAGCGCGACCAGATGGAGGAAAACATCCGCCTGATGCTGATCCCGGAAGATCCGCAGGACAGGAAGAATGCAGTTATTGAAATCCGCGCCGGCACCGGTGGTGATGAGGCAAGTATTTTTGCCGGTGATCTTTACCGCATGTACCTGAAATTCTGTGAAACCAAAGGCTGGAAAGTCGAACCGGTCAGCGCTACAGAAGGGACAGTCGGCGGCTATAAAGAGGTTATCTTCGATGTGATTGGCGAAGGTGTTTATGGTCAGATGAAATATGAATCAGGTGTGCACCGTGTCCAAAGGGTTCCCAAGACCGAAACGCAGGGACGTGTCCATACTTCAGCCGCTTCGGTCGTCATCCTTCCTGAAGCCGATGAGTTTGATGTGGATGTCAAGGAAAGTGATATCAGGAAAGATACTTTCTGTTCCTCCGGACCTGGCGGACAATCGGTAAATACGACCTATTCCGCCATACGTCTTACTCACATTCCAACCAACATTGTCGTCAGCTGCCAGGACCAGAAATCTCAGATCAAGAATTATGAAAAAGCATTGATTGTACTGCGGACAAGGATCTATGAGCGGGAATACAAGAAATTCCTCGATGAGATTTCTTCAAGACGGAAAACGATGGTTTCCACCGGCGACCGGTCAGCGAAGATCAGGACCTACAACTATCCCCAGGGAAGGGTTACCGACCACCGTATCGGGTTCACATTGTACAATTTGCAGGAGATCACCAATGGCAATATCCAGGAACTGATCGACCAGTTGCAATTGGCGGAGAATGCCGAGAGGCTTAAGGCGGAGATTTAAGAAAGTTGACAGTTGACAGTTGGCAGTTGGCAGTCCAAGTTTCAAATTTCAAATTTCAAATTTCATATTATGACCAGGCAGGAACTTATCGTAATCATTAAAAAGAAAAAGTCCTTCCTTTGTGTCGGGCTTGACAGTGAGATCAGCAAAATCCCTCCTCATCTTTTAAAGGAAGAAGATCCGGTTTTTGAGTTTAACCGGCAGATCATCGATGCAACGATCGACTATGCTGTGGCTTACAAACCGAACCTGGCCTTTTATGAAAGTTCAGGATTGAAAGGCTGGATCAGCCTTGAGAAGACCATTTCATACCTCCATTTGAAAAAAGACCGCGTTTTCCTGATTGCAGACGCCAAACGGGGCGATATCGGGAACACTTCAAAGCAATACGCTAAGGCCTTTTTCGAGATACTAGATGTGGATGCTCTTACTGTAGCCCCCTACATGGGTTCCGATTCGGTGCAGCCGTTTCTCTCTTATCCTGACAAATGGGTAGTTTTGCTGGCACTCACTTCAAACCAGGGGGCATCCGATTTTCAATATTTAAAATCCGGAGAATCCCATCTTTTTGAGCATGTCCTGCGTACATCAAGCCAATGGGGAACACCTGACAATATGATGTACGTTGTGGGTGCCACCCAGGCACAGCAACTGGCAATTATCCGCAAAATCGTTCCTGATCATTTCCTGCTTGTTCCCGGCGTTGGTGCCCAGGGTGGCAGCCTGCAGGAAGTTGCCCGTTATGGCATGACTAAAGAAATCGGTTTGCTCGTAAATGCTTCCCGCAGCATCATTTTCGCTTCAAATGGGGAAAATTTTGCAGATAAGGCAAGGGAAGAAGCAGCGAAGCTGCAGGCAGAAATGGAAAGACTTATGATATAATATAGGATTTACAATTTACAATTTACAATTTACAATTTACAATCTAATATCTAAGATCTTAAACTGTAAATTGTAAATTTAAAATCTTCACTCAACAACCGTGCACCACCCATAGATATCAGGTTCTTCACCGTATTGGATAGCCCTGAGTTTGTTATAAAGCCTGGTTGATATCGGGCCGGCATTTCCGTCTTTACAGTATTGATGTTCCTTTCCGGTTTTCCTGTCATGGATCTTCTTTATAGGAGAAATGATAGCTGCCGTTCCGCATGCGCCCACCTCATCGAATTCAGCAAGCTCTTCAACCGGGACACGTCTGACTTCTACGTTCATTCCTATCTCTTTAGCTAAAACCTGGAGACTATTATTGGTGATAGAAGGGAGGATGGTATGTGATGCCGGTGTAACATAAGTGTTCCCTTTAATACCGAAAAAATTTGCAGGTCCGGCTTCATCAATATATTTCTTTTCTTTTGCATCCAGGAAAAGCACTGTTGAGCAGCCCTCTTCTTTAGCTCTTGCAGCAGGAAAAAGGCTGGCAGCATAATTTCCACCCACTTTAATATGACCTGTACCAAGAGGTGCTGCACGGTCAAAATCATGCAGCAACTGGACACACACAGGCTTGAAACCTTCCTTGAAATACGGCCCGACCGGTCCGACAAAAACTATGAACAAATATTCGGTAGCGGGCTTCACACCTACCTGGGGGCCTGTCCCGATCAGCAATGGCCTGAAATATAACGCAGCGCCGGTTCCATACGGCGGTAAATATTTCACATTCATCTTCAGGGCAGTCATGATCGCTTTCTCAAACAATTCATCCGGGACTTCTGCCATCATGATCCCATCGGCTGACCTGCGGAAACGTTTTGCATTCTCCTCCCACCGGAAAACCCGGATCTTTTCGTCTTTCCCCCGAAAAGCCTTCATCCCTTCAAAGGCTTCCTGGCCATAATGCAGGCAGGTCGCTGCAATGTGAATGTTCACATATTCGGAAGAAGAAATCTCAATTTCCCCCCATTTCCCATCCCTGTAATAACACCGGATGTTATAATCGGTCCTGAAATAACCGAAAGGCAAGTTCCCCCAGTCAATATTTTCCATATTCAACTTATTTTATTGTAAAATCAGTCTGGCTTTTAACGTGGCTAAAATAGATAATTTTCCGGAAAGAAAAGATCAAATTTCTATCTAAATTCAGTATAAATAGCACGAATATGCATGATTGTACAGTCAAAATGTCAGCTTATTTTTACGGTATATACTTTGATCCATTAACCGCCTAAAAAATCTCATATTATGCAAACCGGTAAGATAAACGTTCAGACGGAAAACATTTTCCCTATCATTAAAAAATTCCTTTATTCAGATCATGAAATATTCCTGCGTGAATTGGTGTCTAACGCGGTGGATGCCACCCAGAAGCTAAAAACCCTGGCCTCGGTCGGGACGTTCAAAGATGAGCTCGGTGATTTGACCATTCGTGTCGAACTTGATAAGAAAGCCGGCACCATTACCGTTAAAGACCGCGGTATTGGAATGACAGCTGAAGAAGTGGATAAATATATCAACCAGATCGCTTTTTCCAGCGCCGAAGAATTTGTTAAAAAATTCAAAACCAAAAGCGAAGCTGAGCGGAACGCCATCATCGGTCATTTCGGCCTGGGTTTTTATTCTTCATTCATGGTCTCCGATAAGGTTGAGATCTTCACAAAGACATATAAAAAAGGCGGTCAGACCAAAGCGGTAAAATGGGAATGTGACAGCAGCCCTGACTATACCCTCACAGAGATTGACCGGAAAGAAAGAGGCACCGAAGTAGTGGTTTATATCGACAAGGAAAATAAAGATTTCCTTGAAGAAGCTAAAATCCTTGAAATTCTGAAAAAATATTCCCGTTTCCTTCCTGTTCCCATCGAATTTGGAAAGGAGAAAACCTGGGAGAAAATTGAAGGGGAAAAAGACGAGAAGGGTAACGACAAAGAAGTCATGGTTGAAAAACCACGAATAATCAATAATCCCGACCCCTTATGGAAAAAGAAACCTGCGGAATGTACTGATGAAGATTATAAAAAATTTTACCGTGAGCTCTATCCATTAAATTATGAAGAGCCGCTCTTCCAGATCCACCTGAATGTCGATTATCCATTCCACCTGACGGGTATTCTATATTTTCCCAGGGTCAAAAGGAATGTTGAAATTCAGAAAGACAAGATCCAGCTTTACAGCAACCAGGTTTTTGTGACCGATTCAGTTGAAGGTATCGTTCCAGAATTCCTGACTTTGTTGCACGGCGTGATCGATTCGCCGGACATCCCGTTAAATGTTTCCCGGTCCTATTTGCAAAGCGATTCGAACGTAAAAAAGATCTCCGGTTATATCATGAAAAAGGTCTCGGAAAAGCTGGAAGAACTTTTCAAAAAAGACCGGCAGGGCTTCGAATCCAAATGGGATGATATCAAAGTATTTATTGAATACGGCATGATCAGTGAAGAGAAATTTTATGATAAAGCCGAAAAATTCGCCCTGTTTAAAAATGTTGAAGGCAAATATTTCACTCTCGAAGAATACAAAACCCATGTCGAACCTGGTCAGAAAGATAAAGAAAACAAGTTGATCTATCTATATGCCAGCAACAAAGAGGAGCAGCATGGTTTTATCCAGGCAGCTACTGAAAGGGGCTACGATGTAATTGTGATGGATGGCATCCTGGATAATCATTTTATCAACACGCTCGAACACAAGTTGACGGACATCATGTTCCGGAGGGTGGATTCAGATACCATCGACAAGCTGATCAAAAAGGATGAAACCAGTTTATCAAAGCTGGATGATGCGCAGAAAGACCGGCTGAAAGGGATTATCGAAAAAAGTATCGAAAAGGAGAAATTTTCGGTTGTATTTGAAAACCAGAGTGAAACGGAAGTCCCGTTCCTGGTTGTTCAACCGGAATTTATGAGAAGAATGAAAGATATGTCGGCCCTTGGCGGTGGATACATGGGATTGGGCACAATGCCGGAATTCTTCAACCTTGTCGTGAATGTCAATCATCCTTTGATGCAGACCATCCTGGACCAACAGGATGAAGATAATCAGGATAAGTTGGTCCGTCAGCTCTATGACCTGGCATTGATCTCTCAAAACCTGCTAAAAGGTGAGAAAATGACCACTTTTATTAAGCGGAGCATTGAGATGATAAAATAACTTAATTTAGAAATATACAGTCACTTAAGGAATAATTGTAATTTAGCACAACCATTAATTAATTCCAGAAAATCATGAAAAAATCTTTATTAGTTCTTATCGGTGTATTTGTATTCCTTGGCCTGATCGTGCTGATCGGTTTTCTTACTTCGATTTCCACTTACAACAAGATGGTGCAATATGACGAAGCTGTCACCTCATCCTGGTCACAGGTTGAGAATGTTTATCAACGGCGGGCTGACCTGATCCCTAACCTGGTAAATACTGTGAAAGGATATGCCGATTTCGAGAAGTCAACGCTAACTGCCGTTATAGAGGCCCGTGCGAAAGCAACCTCTGTAAATATTTCAGCGGATAACCTGAATGAGCAGACAATGGCGCAGTTTCAACAGGCTCAGGATGGTCTGAGTTCAGCCTTATCGAAATTGATGGTTGTAGTAGAAAGATATCCTGACCTGAAAGCCAATCAGAATTTCCTTGAACTCCAGGCCCAACTGGAAGGTACGGAGAACAGGATCGCCAATGAACGGATGAAGTTTAACGAAACTACGAGAACTTATAATGTTTATATCAGGAGATTCCCGGCCAGGATTTTTGCCAGCATATACGGTTTTGAGCAGAAGCCCTATTTCAAAGCTGTTGAAGGTGCTGAAAAAGCGCCTGAAGTAAAGTTCTGATGGGCCGAATCCTCTTATATCGTTGAATATTATGATCAAAACTGCGAAAGTTTTTTTTACCAAAGAACAACGGGAAGATATCCGGCAGGCTGTTCTTAATGCCGAATTGGATACTTCCGGTGAAATAAGGGTCCATATCGAAACAAGCTGCAAAGGTGATGTACTTGACCGTGCGGCTTTTATTTTTGATAAAATGGGCATGCAAAAAACTGAAAAGCGGAACGGGGTACTTTTTTACCTGGCTGCAAAAAACAGGAGATTCGCTGTAGTGGGCGATAAAGGAATCAATGCCGTTGTTTCGGAAGATTTTTGGGATGATCTTAAAAATTTATTGCTGAACTATTTCCGCGAAGAAAGATTTACGGAAGGGTTTATTGAAGGAATATCCATGGTCGGAACTAAACTTAAAGAGCATTTTCCTTACCAGACAGATGATGTGAATGAATTATCGGACAACATTAGTTTTGGGAAATAAAGATTACTTACAGATGAAATTAATTCGGAACATTATTCTTGCATCTCTGCTCCTGGTCACTTTGCCGGGGCGGGGTCAGGATATTCCTGAACCATTATCTCCTCCAAGGCTGGTCAATGATTACGCCGGCATACTGAATGAAAACCAGTTCCGTCGCCTGGAATTAAAGCTGGAAAGATTCAACGATAGTTCTTCGACGCAGATCGTTGTTATCCTGGTCAAGTCATTGAACGGGATTACAAAGGAAGAATATGCAGACCGTGTTGGCGAGAAGTGGGGCGTGGGCCAGAAAGGTAAGAACAATGGGATCATAGTTCTCGTAAAACCAAAATACCAGAATGAGAAAGGGGAAGCGAGTATATCCGTCGCTTACGGCCTGGAGGGGGTAATCCCCGATGCCACTGCAAAACGTGTTGTGGAGAATGATATGATGCCATATTTTAAAGCCGGTGATTATTTCACCGGTATTGACCGGGCAACCAATACGCTTATTTCCCTTTCCAAAGGCGAATTCACTGCCGACCAATATAAAAAGAAAACAGAAGGAAGCCCGTTCAGGCTTTTAGTTCCGATCATTATTATCATTATTATTATCATTTTCATGCGCAGTAATTCCGGCAACCATTATACGACCGGCAGTAAAGGAACCTCTATCTGGACCGCTTTATGGCTGGCTTCCATGATGGGCAGCCGCGGTGGCGGAGGCTCCTGGGGGGATTTCCGTTCAGGTGGCGGTAGCTTTGGCGGTGGCAGCTTTGGAGGCGGCGGTGGCGGTTTCGGAGGTTTTGGCGGCGGCTCTTTCGGAGGCGGCGGAGCGGGAGGAAGCTGGTAGAAAATTCCAAATTCCAAACAAATTCAAATACTCAAATCTCAAAAATCAAACTATTTTGAATTTTAGTTTTTGAATTTAATTATTTGTTTAGAATTTGGTGCTTGGGGCTTGGGATTTTTCAGGCATCCTTCCGCATACTTTTCCAACATCTTCATTAAAAAAAATGAGCTTTTTGTGAAGAGCTAATTTATTTCTATTTTTATCCACTGATTATACAATGGATTGAATTTGCTTTGCTGATAAAATAAGCATCCTGTAAATCATACTATTATTCTCGAGTTTTTAGCAAGGATTCATCAAATAACATTTATATGTATAGATATTTACGCCGGACCATGCGCAAAATCCTGCCCGCCTTATTGCTCATGACCATCCTGCTCACAGATGGGATATTCGCGGAAAGAACATTTTCCCAGGCTCCGGATGGAGCCCAGTTATTTCAGGCCTGTGCAATTTGCCATTACATCGGAAAAGGTAAACTGATCGGGCCTGATCTTTATCAGGTAACCCAGCGCCGCGACCGGGAATGGCTGATCCGCTTTATCCGGAATTCCCAGGAAGTCGTGCAATCCGGCGATGAATATGCCGTAAAGTTATTTGAGCAGCACAATAAGCTTCCAATGCCACCTTTTGCCTATTCGGATGAGCAAATTAACGCCGTACTGAACTATATTGAGAATTATAACAATACCAAAGTTACCACGGCAGTTATAAGTGATGCGACGACTGAAGAAACAAAGGCAGCAGATAATTTTTTCACTGATACCAAAGATCACAAGCGACAGTTTGGCACCACTTTTATTATTTCACTTATTCTTTTGTTAGCCTCTGCATTTGATCTCTTTGTCACCAAGCTGATCAAAGCACGCTTTGTTAATGTTATCGTCATATTAATTTCAGCTTTCATCATTACTGAAATCACAGTAGTGGAAGCTAAAAATCTTGGCCGTCAGCCAGGTTATGAACCCGACCAGCCGATCCTTTTTTCCCATAAAATCCATGCAGGTGATAACCAGATTGATTGCAAATATTGTCATATCACTGTAACACAAAGCAAGCTTGCTGGCATTCCCTCTGTCAATCTGTGCATGAACTGCCATACGGCGGTCAGAAATGGCCGAAACACCGGGACAGTGGAGATTGCAAAGATTTACAGTGCAATTGAAACCGGAAAACCCATCCAATGGATCAAGGTTCACAATCTCCCTGACCATTCTTATTTCAATCACGCACAGCACGTCGTTACAGGCAAAGTGCAATGCGAATCCTGCCATGGCGATGTCAAAACCATGGACCGCATCCGGCAGATGCAGCCACTCAGCATGGGATGGTGCATCGACTGTCACCGCAAGACACAAGTACAATTCACGGAAAATGGTTATTACCAGAAATTCGTGAAACTGCATGAAGAGCTTAAATCCGGCAAACGAACCCGCATTACTGTTGAAGATGTCGGTGGCACCGAATGCTCAAAATGCCATTATTAATTTTCTATTCAGAATTCTATACACATGGATGATATAAAACAATACTGGAGGAGCCTGGAAGAGTATGACGGCATGACTCCGCAAGAGTCGGGCCAGGAAAAGCTGCAACCAGAAAAAGAGTTTTTAGCAGAAGACCTTGCCCTGGAAGAAACGTCTGATAAGCCTAGCCGTCGTGATTTTCTTAAAATGCTCGGTTTTACGGTTGGCTATGCTGCCCTTGCCAACAGTTGCGAAATGCCTGTCAGAAAGGCTATTCCGTACCTCAGCCAGCCGGAAGAGATCACGCCCGGAATCGCAAACTACTATGCTTCAACGTTTTTTGACGGTCATGATTACTGCAGTATCCTGGTCAAAACAAGAGAAGGAAGGCCGATCAAGATAGAAGGAAATGCCCTTTCCAAACTGACCCAGGGCGGGACCAATGCCAGGGTGCAGGCTTCAGTCCTTAGCTTATATGACCAGGCCAGGCTTAAGGAGCCTCTGAAGGATAATCAAAATGCCAGCTGGCAGGTTATCGATCAGGAAGTTACTGATAAATTGAAGGCTATCAGCGGCAACAACGGGAAAATCGTCATTTTAAGCCCTACCATAATCAGCCCTTCATCCCGCAAGGCAATTGAAGATTTTAAAGCTGCTTATCCGACTACTGAATGGGTCGTTTATGACACGGTTTCTGCAGCCGGATTGCTGGATGCCAATGAGGCCAACTTCGGCATCCGGGCCATTCCGTCATACCATTTTGATAAAGCCGCACTGATCGTTGGATTTAATGCCGATTTTCTTGGCAACTGGATCCTTCCGGTGCAGTATTCAAGGGATTATGCCAAAGGAAGAAAGCTGATCAATGAGAACAAAATGTCGAGGCATATCCATTACGAATCATGCCTCACCCTGACAGGTTCCAATGCCGATACGCGGGTGCAGATTAAACCATCGGAAGAGCTGATCGTCCTGCTGAGCCTTTTCAATGAATTAGCCGGCGAGAATGGAATGCAACCTGTAAGTGTTGCATCATCACCCGTTGACGTAAAGACTCTTGCCAAAGAACTAAAGGAAAACAAAGGCAAATCGCTGGTAGTATCCGGCACTAATGACTTTTATGTCCAGGCGGCAGTAAATTCGATTAACATCCTGCTTGAAAATTACGGCACAACCCTGGATATGGCTCCGGTGATGTTAAAGCAAGGCAGCGACCGTGAAATGGCGCGGGTGGTAAATGAAATGAACGCCGGCACTGTCAGTGCCCTTTTCCTTTACGGGGTCAATCCTGCTTACGACTATGCTGAACCGGAGGTGTTCATGGACGGGCTGAAAAAATGCGAACTCACCGTATCATTTTCTGACACCCTTGATGAAACCGCGCTTTTATGCAAATATGTGTGCCCTGATCACCATTACCTTGAATCATGGAATGACGCTGAGCCGCAAAAGAATTATTACAGCCTGGCCCAACCTGTCATCAACAATCTCTTTGACACCAGGCAGGCTCAGGTAAGCTTGCTGAAATGGACTGGGCAGGAAACCGGTTTTTACGAATTCATACAGGCTTACTGGGAAAAAGAAATCTTTCCGAAACAAACTGAATTTCTTTCTTTTATACAATTCTGGAACAAGAGCTTACAGGATGGCGTTGCATTAATTGACCCCGGAACAGTCACTATTCCCGAATTTAAAGCAAGTGACCTGAGCCTTGCACCAGTTAACAGAATAGAAGGCATTGAACTGGTTCTTTATGAAAAAATAGGGCTTGGAACCGGCAGGCACGCCAATAATCCATGGCTTCAGGAATTACCAGACCCGATCTCCAAGGCGGTTTGGGATAATTACGTTTGTGTGGCCCCGTCATTCGCCAAAGAGCATGAGCTGAAGAATGAGGATGTAGTATTAATTAATAGAAGCATTGAGTTGCCGGTACTTGTCCAACCCGGCCAGCATAAGGATACAATCGGCATTGCTATTGGATATGGCCGTACCAACGCAGGAAAAGTAGCTGACGGAATAGGTAAAAATGTTTTCTCACTGGCACTAATAATGAATGGGTACCGGCAACTGGCAGGAAGAATGGTGACTATTGAAAAAGTTAACGGCAAAACCTATCCGCTGGCAACCACGCAAACCCATCATACCATGGAAGGGCGGGCGATTATCAGGGAAACTACCCTGGAACAGTGGAATGAAGATCCTATGGCAGGCAATGAAATGCATGAGGAGATCATGAAGCAGAACCAGACCCTTTACAACCTGCCGGTTTTTGACAGCTATCACTGGAGTATGGCTATAAACCTGAATGCATGCATCGGTTGCGGCAACTGTGCGATAGCCTGCCAGGCCGAAAATAACATAGCAGTTATCGGCAAGGAGCAGGTGAAAAACCGGAGGATCATGCACTGGATCAGGATTGACAGGTATTATTCGGAAGAAGTGGATAATCCGGAAGTGACCCATATGCCTGTTATGTGCCAGCATTGTGATAATGCACCCTGCGAGAATGTCTGCCCTGTGGCGGCCACCCCGCATAGTTCCGAAGGCCTGAACCAGATGGCCTACAATCGTTGCATCGGGACACGGTATTGCATGAATAACTGTCCATTCCGGGTCAGGAGGTTTAATTGGTTTGAATATACTAATGAGAAAAGGTTTAATTACAACATGGGCAACGAACAGGAAAAACTGGTGCTAAACCCGGATGTTACCGTACGGTCAAGGGGAGTAGTCGAAAAATGCTCCATGTGTATCCAGAGGATCCAGGAGCAGAAGTTGAATGCCAAATTAGAAAATCATATGGTCCGCGAAGGGGATATAAAGACTGCCTGCCAGCAGTCATGTCCCGGAGATGCCATCGTTTTCGGCGACATCAATGATCCGAACAGCGAGGTAGCTAAGCTGAACCAGAACCCGAGGACTTACCAGCTTCTCGAACAGCTCCATACGCTGCCTTCGGTTAGTTACATCACCAAGGTCCGGAATATGGATCCAAAGGATAAAAAACGGAATTATTCCATTAATTATCCGACTTATTCTTCCGGGGAAACATTGCCGGATGAGCACCAGGAAGAGAAACACTAAGTTCAAAGATCAGGTAATAAAAATCTCTCAATATGTATAAAGCAGAAGTCAGGGGCGAACTTATAAATGGAAATAAGAATTACGGGCAGATCACCCGCGAGGTCTTACGGCCATTTGAAGCCGACAGGCCACCCAAATGGTGGTACATAGGATTATTTATCGGATTGGCAATGGTCATTATCGGCACCTGGAGCGTTATTACACTGGTCTCTACCGGTATCGGGATATGGGGACTGAACAATAATGTCGGCTGGGGATGGGATATCATCAATTTTGTCTGGTGGATCGGGATCGGGCATGCCGGTACGGCATTTTCGATCTTTCTTCTTATACTTCGCCAAAGATGGAGAACTTCTATTAATAGGGCTGCCGAAGCCATGACTGTGTTTGCAGTTCTCTGTGCCGGCCTGTTCCCCATGCTTCACATGGGAAGGGTATGGGATGCCTTTTTCATCCTGCCTTATCCTAATACCCGCGGACCTTTATGGGTGAACTTCAACTCGCCTTTATTCTGGGACGTAGTAGCCATCAGCACTTATCTTATGGCATCCGGTGTTTTCTGGTACATGGGGATGATCCCCGATTTTGCCTCCATCAGGGAAAGAGCGACGTCTAAATTAAGAAAGAATATTTACAGCATCCTCAGTTTCGGATGGGTCGGTACAGCACGTGGTTGGTTAAGGTTTGAAACTGCCGCCATCCTGCTTGGCGGCTTAACCGCACCGTTGGTAGTTTCCGTCCACTCTATCGTATCTATGGACTTTGCTACATCCGTTATGCCTGGCTGGCATACGACAATTTTCCCGCCTTATTTCGTGATCGGTGCTATCTTTTCCGGGTTCGGCATGGTGATGACGCTGATGATCATTGTCAGGAAGGTTTTTAAATATGAAGATTTCATTACACAGGGCCACCTCGATGCCATTGCCAGGATCCTGACATTTATCAGCCTGATCATGGGGACTGCTTACATGACCGAATTATTTATAGCATGGTATGGTGGTACTGAATATGAAATGTTTACATTTATGAAGAACAGGATCACAGGTGACTACACTTTTGCATTCTGGACAATGATAACCTGCAATGCCATCATCCCACAACTTTTCTGGTTTAAGAAAATCAGAAAAAACCTGACCATGGTCTTTATCATGTCCATTATCATTAATATCGGGATGTGGTTTGAGCGTTACGTGATCGTGGTTACGTCCCTTTCCAAAGACTTTCTGCCTTCGAGCTGGGCAGCCTATCATCCCACCATTTATGATAAGGCCTTATTTATCGGAACACTGGGTATTTTCCTGCTCGGGATACTGTTCTTCTTCAGGTTTATTCCCATGATGGCTATCAGTGAGCTTAAAGGTATTTTAAAAGAAACAAGTATTAAGAAGGATAAAAACCATGGAAAGAATTAATATAGTAGGGATATATGACGACCCGGATGTCCTCGTGGCTGCTGCTAAAACGCTGAAGGAAAAGGATGTACGCATTAAAAACATCTTCAGCCCCTTCCCAATCCATGAGTTGTGGGATGTGCTGGGGTTAAAAACCCGGCTTCCTCTGCTGACCTTCATTTACGGGACTGTTGGTCTGATTGTCATCTATGCATTCCTTTACTGGACTTCGGTTGTCAATTATCCCCTGAAATTTGGCGGTAAGCCGCTGAATTCCCTTTCTTTTATCATCATCATGTTTGTCGGGACGATTTTCGTTGCGGTACTCTTTACTTTTTCGACCTTTTTTATCCGGCAGAAAATTGGCCCTGGCAAGAATGTCGTAATGATTGACCCACGTACGACTGATGATAAATTCGCCATCGTGATTGAAAAATCGGCCGAATTTACCGATGAAGAAGTCAGACGGATCAAAACCATCCTTAAGGAAACCGGCGCTGTTGAA
Source organism: Bacteroidales bacterium (assembly GCA_023229505.1). Lineage (NCBI taxonomy): Bacteria > Pseudomonadati > Bacteroidota > Bacteroidia > Bacteroidales > Bacteroidales bacterium. Next base: position 42,377 of record JALNZD010000020.1, read on the forward strand.
ATATCGGAAAAAATCCAGCCTGATCATTATATTGAAGAAGAAAACGACTAATAGTTGGTTCATTATGATAAAGAGCTTTTTTAAATTCCCGGTCATCCCTTTGCTGGCAGTCATGCTTTTCATGAGTTCCTGCAACCATAAACGCAATCAACCCGGGTATGCCTACATGCCTGACATGTATTATTCGGAGCCTTATGATGCGTATACTGCAAATCCGGTATTCCGTGACAGCCTGACCATGCAGTTGCCGGTAAAAGGCACGATCGCGAGGGGGCATTACCCGGCTTATCCATACAAGCCTAAATCAGTTGAAGATCAAAAAAGGGCCGGGTTAGAACTGGTGAACCCGGTACCTGTCAGTACAGGGGCCCTTGCTAAAGGCAAAGAACAGTATACTATATTCTGTATCAATTGTCATGGCGCTCTGGGAGATGGCAAAGGATACCTTTACACAAGCAAGCGTTTTCCTGCCCAACCCACTTCACTGATTGGAGATATTGTGAAAAATAAACCTGACGGTGAGATATACCATGTCATTACCCTGGGCTCTCTTTCAGGACTGATGGGCGCTCATGGCTCCCAGATTGCTCCCGAAAACCGCTGGAAGATCGTAAATTATGTCAGGGAGCTGGGTAAATAGTTATTTTGATGGAAGGAGAATCAATTATGGAAAATTTTAATATGGATAAACAGCTCGTGATTTCAAAGAGGTTCAATTACCTGACCTATGTCCTGATGGGGATCGGGTTTGTCACAATTGTTGCCGGCTTCTTTGTCAATCCAACGAAAACCTGGGCTAATTACCTGATGAATAACTATTACTTCCTTTCACTGGCTATAGGAGCAACTTTTTTTGTGGCTCTTCAGTATATCACCCAGTCAGGATGGGCAAGTGCTTTTATCAGGATACCGCAGGCCATGGCAAATGTGATCCCTGTGATCGCTGTCCTGATGATTCCGATCCTGATTTTCGGCTTGCCGGATATATACCACTGGGCACACCCGGGAGCTGCAGCCCATGATCCGATTATCGCTCATAAAAGCCCTTACCTGAACCTGCCATTCTTCATCTCCAGGTATATTATCTTTTTTGCCATATGGATTTTCCTTACCCAATACCTGAAGAGATTATCGCTAAAAGAAGACAGGGAGGGCGGAATGGCCAATTTCTACAGAAGTGCATTATTTTCCAAGATATATATTTTCACCCTGGCTATCACTTTTTCACTTGCCACTTTCGACTGGATCATGTCGGTTGATATTCACTGGTTCAGTACTATATTCGCTTTCAGGAATTTCGCCATGTCATTTTATCATGGAACAGTAGTAATAACCTTGATTGTGATCATTCTAAGCAAGATGGGTTACCTGCCTTTTCTAACCAAAGCCCACATGAAGGATTTTTCAAAATATATCTTTATCCTTAGCATCATCTGGACCTACCTCTGGTTTGCCCAGTATATCCTGATCTGGTACGCAAATATCCCGGAAGAGACTGTTTATTATTTACCCAGGACCAAAGGCGAGTTCAAACCCCTGTTTTACCTTGAGCTGATCATTAACTTTGCAATCCCGTTCGCATTGCTGCTTTCCAACTACCTGGTAAGCCATAAAAACACATTGCTTGCCATTTGTATTATCATCATCCTGGGACATTGGGTTGATCTATACCTGCAAATCATTGTTGGTACTTACGGAAAACTTCAAATCGGCCTGATTGAAATAGGCATGTTTACCGGATTTGCCGGAATGTTTGCCTATACTGTAGCTCACGCCCTCAAAGCAGCACCACTGGTACCGAAAAATCATCCTTACCTGGAAGAAAGTTTGGGACATCATTGATATTATCCGGTTATAAGCTGAATTATGAAAAGACAATTCGTATATTTAATTAGCATTGGGATACTTAACTTTTTTTTATTTATAGGAGTGTTCAAACTTCTTCAAAATGAGAAAATTTACCATAATACACTTGGCGTTATCTCAGAAAACTATGAAAGAATTGGGGGGTGGGACAATTATGAAATAAAAAAGACATCTAAACCATTTCTTCAGATAAAAAATGACAACTTTGAAACTTGGGATGCCGCAATATACAAATGTGTCAGTGAAAGAATGTATTGTCCTGAAAATGATTGCTACGGTAATGTAAGGGCTGCTTTTTTTCCTCTTTTCCCGGTTCTTTGGAAAATAACATTTAGTTCGCCCATAGGTATTTCAATTATTAACTATTTTCTCTTTATTTTATCCATTGCGTTTCTTGTGATGTTTTTATTTAAGACAACATTATTTAATAAATTGGTCACGTATTCTATTCTTATTACCCTGCCCTCTACCATCATTTATTATATACCCTATACGGAGGCTCTGTTCTTGTTTACGATGACGGCGGCTGCAATTGGGATAATAAAAAAGAAATATTGGTTGTTTTTTGCAGGTAGTTTTTTAATGTCGATGGTGAGACCAGCTTCCGTTTTTATACTTATTGCAATAGTGTTTGCTGAATTAATAATTCTCATTAAAAACAAGAATTACCGCTTATTCATAAATGAAATAATCTTTAAATCCTTACCATTCATAATTGGATATTTCTGTGTTATATTTATTCAATATTTATATACTGGCTCCTGGTCTGCAATGATAGAAGCTCAAAAGCATTGGGCAGGAGGAGTTCAGGTAGTTAAAGGATTCTCAGACTGGTCTATTGAAGGGTTTGGACTGTCTTCTTTTGCTATATTCTTTGTATGCTTACCAGCTCTGCTATTTACCTTATTTTTGCTTATTAACAGGAATAAAAAAACTAAAGGAGATTATATTCTAAACATTAAGAATTATGACATCGGGTATTTATTATTAATTTCTGTTTTTTATTTAATTGGAATTTTTGCTTTTACACTAATAACATCAGGAGGGAATTTACATAGCTTTTTCAGATTTACGTTAGCTTCCCCTTTCTTTTATATAGCCTTATTATTTTTTCTTAATTATTTATACGAAAAACCGGTAAAATTATTTTTTTCAATTTTTATCATCTTAAATGTTTTACTAATACTGTTTCTGAATTTTGAGGATTATGGTGGCGGGAGAATGCAGTTTTCGTTTTTCGGACTTTATATGTTTATTGCGACAGGTTTATTCCTTATCATAAAAAAAATAATATCCCAACCAATTCAAATAGTAATAATAATAGCACTAATTATACTGAATACTATTTGGAATACTTATTTATTAAATGTTTTTTTTAGCAATGGTTGGATATTCACATAAAATTCGGCTTCTATACGACATAAGCGTTGAGTATTAACAGATGCTTGGCGCTTTTTTTGTTTTAATTTAAACTCATTCTTTATAATTCTTCTTTTTAGCTATTTTTGCTTGCATAAAAATCTTCATTTATGCGAAAATTATTTGACTTTATATTTTCCATGCAATTTGCAGGGACCCTTATGCTGGTCTTTGCTGCAGCTATCGGAACAGCAACATTTATAGAGAATGATTTCAGCACGCTTGCCGCCAAATCTGTAGTTTATGATGCCAGATGGTTCGAGGCCCTTTTATTGCTGACTGCCATCAGCCTGGTCGGTAGTGTGTTCAAGTATAAATTATATGAACGAAAGAGATATAATGTGTTATTGTTCCACCTTTCTTTTGTTGTCATCCTTGCCGGGGCTGCTATTACCCGCTATGCAGGCTATGAAGGCACGATGATGATCCGGGAAGGGGAATCTTCCAGCCAGATTATCTCTGAAAGCCCGTTTGTCCAGGTAACCGTTGAAAAGAATGGCCAGAAGGGTTATTTCTATGACGATTACTTATTCACGGAGTTCAAGAAGAACCACTTCGACGAAACATACACATTTGACGGAGAAGACTTTCGTCTTGAATTTCAGAAATATATTCCCAATGCAGCCGAGGCTGTCGTGGAAGATCCGGATGGGATACCGATGATGACTTTTGTCACGGTGGAAAACAGTGAAAGAAAAAATGCCCTGATTAAAGCCGGTGAAAACAAAAAAACAGCAGGGCTCAATCTGAGCTTTAATGCCGAAACATCGGATCCGGAAGCAATCCATATTAATTATACCCCGGAATCAGGGTTGACTTTCCGCGCACCTGTCGATGCTACCGTCATGAACATGATGGCCGGAACTACTGACACCCTTAGCAAGGATTCTACGTATACCTTGAACCCAATGCAGTTATATAGTTTTGATGGCATTCAGCTTGTAGTCCGGCAATTTTACGCCACCGGGAAAACCCAGATGGTTTCCTCCCCGCATGAAAAAAGCGGAGCTGCCGCCATAGTAATGAACCTGAGCTATAAAGGCCAGACAGAAGAAATCAGTATGCTTGGCGGGAAAGATATGATCGGTCAACCGGTCAAAACCATCATCGGTGACGCGGAATTTTCACTCGCATACGGCTCCAGGATCATCGAAATACCCTTCTCCATTATGCTGAGAGATTTCCAGCTTGAAAGATATCCCGGATCCCAAAGCCCTTCTTCCTTTGCCAGTGAAGTAACCGTGCTTGATCCTGCAAAAAATGTGGAAAAACCATACCGGATTTTCATGAACAATATCCTGAATTATGGCGGATTCAGGTTTTTTCAGTCCTCTTATGATAAAGATGAAAAAGGAACCATTCTTTCCGTGAACCATGACAAATGGGGAACAATGGTGACTTACATCGGCTATATTATCCTGGCGGCAGGACTTCTTTATAATTTCTTCAGTAAAAACAGCCGGTTCAGGAAGCTGGCCCGGACATCTTCACAATTGAAGAAAAAGAGTGCACTGGCTTCCATAGGAATTCTTGTGGTTATCAGCATGGCTTCTTTTTCTTCCATGGCCCAGCATGGTTCAACCCCTGATCCACAAAAAATCAGTAAAGATCATGCTACAAAATTCGGACAGTTATTGGTTCAGGACCAGGATGGCGGACGGATGAAGCCTGTCAATACCCTTTCTTCGGAAATTTTGCGTAAAATTTCCCGCAAAGACAAGATGATGGGGTTGAATAGCGACCAGATATTCCTGGGAATGCTGACAAACCCGATTTATTGGGAGACTGTACCGATGATCAAAGTGAGTGACAAGGAACTCAAAAAAGTCATCGGCGTAGAAGGAAAATATGCCTCATTTAATGATTTTATCGACCAGGAAATGGGCTCTTATAAGCTTTCTGAACATGTTGATGCAGCTTATAATAAAAAACCTGTCGAGAGAACCAGCTTTGACAAGGATGTGATTAAAGTTGATGAACGGGTGAATGTTTTCTACATGGCTATAACCGGTGATTTCCTGACCGCATTCCCGGAGCCACGACATCCTGATAACAAATGGCACACCGCAGAGGATCCTTATTCCGTTTTTGATTCGACAGACGCCGGTTTTGTAAGTAATATCCTGCCGGTTTATTATCATGCCGTTGTCGATGGAATGAGTTCAAACGATTGGGCGCAAGCTGATTCCACTCTTGGATACCTTAAAACGTTCCAAAATAAATATGGTGCTGAGGTTATTCCACCTAAGTTAAAAACCCAGCTTGAAATTACTTATAACAATATCAATATTTTCAAACGCCTTTTCCCGTTTTACGGGCTGGTTGGTTTAATTTTTATTGTCGTGCTCTTTATGCAGGTCCTTAGCCGGGGAGTTGACCTGAAATGGATCGTACGGATTCTGATCTGGCTCATCATTGCAGGGTTTATCCTGCATACACTTGGTTTGGCAATAAGGTGGTACGTGGCGGAACACGCACCCTGGAGCAACGGATATGAAACCATGATCTACATTGCCTGGGGCACGGTCCTCTCAGGGATCCTTTTTTCCAGAAAATCTAAAATCACCCTTGCAACCACTGCCATTCTCGCATCAGTGACACTTATGGTAGCCAACCTGAGCTGGCTCGACCCACAGGTGACCAATCTGGTCCCGGTGCTGAAATCATACTGGTTAGTCATCCATGTTGCGATCATTACGGCAAGTTACAGTTTCCTTGGCGTCGGTGCCCTTTTGGGATTCCTGAACCTGATCCTGATCAGCCTTCAGAATAAGAACAATTTCGGAAAGCTGAAAGATACCATAGAAGAGCTTACCAATATCAATGAAATGAACCTGATTATCGGTGTATTCCTGGTAACCATCGGCACCTTCCTTGGAGCTGTCTGGGCAAATGAATCATGGGGCCGGTATTGGGGATGGGACTCCAAAGAGACCTGGGCACTAGTCACGGTTCTGGTTTATTCTTTCATCGTCCACATGAGACTTATCCCTGGCTTGAACGGGGTCTTTGCCTTTAATTTTGCCGCCCTTATCGGTTTCAGCTCTGTGCTGATGACTTATTTCGGCGTGAACTATTACCTGTCGGGCATGCACTCCTATGCTGCAGGTGACCCGGTCCCGGTGCCTACTTTTGTATACTACACTGTTGCTATTGTTGCCCTGGTTTCATTGCTATCGTACCTTAATCATTTAAGAATGGCTAAGAGCAAGAAAGCGAGCGAGTAGATTAACAGGATAGAATTGGAAAAAAGCACAAAAATAAGCTGCTAACTTTATTGTGAAATCTGCACCAGCCAAAAAATTAACCTCAACTATCTATTTAAATGGGATATATTGGTTAATTTTACCTCCTCTGAAACATTTCAAAATAATTAAATACGACAACCATGAAAAAATTAAATTTTGTTTTGGTTTTAGGGGTTATGGGAATTGCTTTTGTAATGAACTCCTGTTCATCGGGTTCCGAGCAGAAAACCCGGAAGCCGGAAACCATTATCCAGAAAGACCCTGGAGCAACCGAAGCAGCAGTAAACACCAATGAAATGGCCGCACAGGTGGCCCGTGGAGAACAAATCTACAAAGAGAAGTGTATTGTTTGTCACCAGGCTGATGGAAAAGGCCTTCCAGGTGCATTTCCTCCATTAGCCAAGTCGGATTACCTGTTGGCCGACAAGGTAAGGGCTGTTGTTCAGGCACTTAATGGCTCAAATGAACCAATAACGGTCAACGGCCAGGTTTTCAATGCTCCTATGCCGCCCCAGGTTAACACGAAAGAAGATGCTGTTGCCATCATTAATTATGTGCTGAATAATTTTGGAAATAATGGCGGTTACATCACCCTGGAAGAAGTTAAAAGCGTTGTGATTAAGCCACGTCCATAATTAATTATTATGAGAATCTTTAGTTTTATTTTAATACTGGCTTTCTTATCTTCCTGTCAGCAAACACCACAGAAAGTGGAGCCGGCAGTGAAATCAGATCAACCATCAACCGGCAGCTTCGGGAAAGAGATACCTTCGGAGAAAGCCATCGCGGCTGCTGATTTGATCAGTGTTTTCGCTGTTTCCGATACGGTTGAAGCTATAATATCAGGTAATATTACTGCTTCATGCAAACATACAGGCTGCTGGATGGATCTTGATATGGGAAAAGGCGAAACGGTCCATGTGACTTTTTTAGATGAGTCGTTCACGATCCCGTTAGATGCAGCAGGTAAAAATGCCGTTGCTCAAGGCATCGCCATCAGGGAGCTGATCCCGGTTGAAACCTTGCAAAATTATGCCAGGGAAGAAGGGAAAAGCGAAGAAGAAGTTGCTGCGATTACAGAACCTGTCTATGCCTATGAATTTATTGCCAAAGGAGTCCTTATAGAGGAATAACCAAACCCTTGAACCATGTTTGCTGAACATCATCAGAAAGTTTACAGGACTGAACTGACGCCCATCAGCTTTCTGCGCCGTTCAGCTAATGTTTATCCTGAGAAAATTGCCATTATCCATAATGAGAGGCGTTACACCTATCATGAATTTGAAGAACGGGTCAACCGGTTTTCTTCGCAACTTAAAAAATGTGGGCTAAAAAAGCATGACCGGGTCGCTTTTTTATGCCCGAACATCCCTGCTCTGCTTGAAGCCCATTTTGCAGTCCCGACCGCCGGGGGTATCCTGGTACCGATCAATACCCGCCTGAATGCAGAAGAAATCGGTTATATCATACAGCATTCAGGCTCAAGGTTTTTATTTGCAGATAGTGAGTTGAAACCGGTTGTTGATTCGCTCGATCTTTCAGGGTTAAGAATTATTGAAGTTAATGATACAGGGTTGCAGGAAGATCCTTATGAAGCATTCCTTTCAGAAGGTACGCCAGAACCAGTTGACAGTATGCTTGAAGATGAAGAAGAACCAATCTCGCTTAATTACACTTCCGGCACGACCGGCCGGCCAAAAGGGGTGATTTACACCCATCGGGGCGCCTATCTTAATTCATTGGGTGAAGCCATTGAAACCAGGCTATGTCCTGAAAGCGTATATCTCTGGACATTACCTATGTTTCATTGTAATGGATGGTGTTTTACCTGGGCTGTCACGGCCGTTGGAGGCACTCATGTCTGCCTTCGTAAAACCGATCCGGGAATGATCTGGGACCTGATAAAAAATGAAAATGTCACCCATTTCAACGGCGCCCCGACGCTACAGATCAACTTGCTGAACCATCCGAAAGCGGAACCTGTTCTCCATCCCGTGACCGTCACCATTGCCGGCGCCCCGCCTTCCCCTACCCTGCTGGAAATGATCAAATCCTATAATTTCAAACCGGTTCACGTCTATGGATTAACTGAAACATACGGCCCGATTACTGTTTGCGAATGGCACCCGGAGTGGGATAAGCTGCCTGTCGAAGAGCAGTCCTTATACAGGGCAAGGCAGGGACAGGCTTACCTGACGGCTGATATGGTAAGGGTGGTGGATGAGAACCTGGAAGATATCCAAAAAGATGGCAAGACCTTAGGGGAAGTGATCATGCGGGGGAATAATGTAATGAAGGAATATTATCTTCAGCCGGAGGCGACTGCCAGGGCATTTCTCGGGGGCTGGTTCCATTCCGGCGACCTGGCAGTCTGGCATCCTGATGGTTACATCGAGTTGCGTGACAGGCTGAAAGATATTATTATTTCAGGGGGCGAAAATATTTCTACTATTGAGATCGAGCAACTGGTGGTCAGGCACCCTGCCGTGCTGGAATGCGCCGTCGTAGCTATCCCGGATGAGAAATGGGGAGAACGTCCGAAAGCTTTCGTGACTTTAAAAAGAGATGCCAGGGCTACAGAAGAAGAGATCATCAGCTTCTGCAGGGAACATGCTGCACATTTCAAATGCCCTGTTGCCGTTGAGTTTGGAGAATTGCCAAAGACCTCTACCGGTAAGATCCAGAAGTATATTTTACGTGAAAAAGAATGGGCTGGAAAGAGGAAGAGGATTAATTAAGGAGTAGTCCCGCGAGGATTGGGCGGATTATTTTATCGGACGAACGAGCGATCGAACGATCAGGTGATATTCGATTTGTTCCACAAGATTTGTCCCGCCAGGGACGACTGAAAATAGCCCCGGACACCCGTCCGGGGATTGATATGATGGCCATTAATTTCAAGTCCCTTTGGGGACGGCCGAAATATGGAGATGTCATCTCGTTTAAATATCGTTTCATTCGTCCCGAAGGGACTTTTTAATTGACACCGCTCCTTTTTCCCCGGATTTCATCCGGGTCTACTTTCATACCTCCCTGACGGGAGGTGTTAATATAAAGAATATTTTGATTTTTCATTCAATTATTTGCAACCTATTTAGATTTATTCTAAATTTGCACCCGATTTCTTAGCCTAAAAAAAACCAAATCATATGTTGAAAATCAACTTTTTACTTGTCATTATTTTTCTATCTCTTCTTGCACCGTTCATTATAAAGGCGCAAGAGGAATTAGGAATTTATGAGCATTTGGACGAATATATTCCGAATGACCTGGTATTTGTAACTGATAAATATGATACCGTAAACCTTCTCAAGCAGATAGACAAACCAACGGTAATTGTGCCGGTTTACTACGAATGTCCCGGCCTGTGTAGCCCGCTGCTGGAAGGGGTTGCCGATGTTATCTCAAAAGCCTCCATCGAACTTGGAAAAGATTACCAGGTTTTCACTATCAGCTTTAATCCGGATGAAAAAACGAGACTTGGCAAAGAGAAAAAGGAAAATTATGCCAAACTGGTTAAAAACAACAGCGATATGGAGCATGGATGGATCTTTCATACCGGCGATAGCACAAATATCAGCAAACTGCTTAATAGCTTAGGATACAAGGTTAAAAGAGAAGGAAAGGAATGGATACACCCGGCAGCGATCATCGTTCTTAGTCCGGATGGAAAAATTACCCGTTATCTTCATGGAACCTATTTTCTTCCATTTGACCTCAAAATGGCGGTCGTTGAAGCCTCTCATGGAAAATCGGGCCCTACCATCAATAAAATGCTGAAGTTTTGCTTCAGCTATGATGCACAAGGCAAGAAGTATGTTTTTAATATCACCAAGGTTTCCGGCAGTATTATTATGCTGATGGTCCTCGGTTTTTTTGTCTCATTGGTGTTGAAAAGCAAAAAGAATAAGAAACCCTCTATTGAAAACTGATGATATGTCAACTTTAACTTCCAGTCCTGATCTGTCGTTTTATCAGGTTGCCAAAGGTATCCGGTCGTGGATTTTTACACTTGACCATAAAAGGATTGCCCTGTTGTACTTCTATTCCATTAGTACCTTTTTCCTGGTTGGGGTTGTCCTGGGATTACTTTTGCGGCTTGAACTTATTGCCCCGGGCAAAACCATTGTGGAGCCGCATACTTACAACCAGCTATTCACATTGCATGGGGTGATCATGATCTTCCTTTTCATTATTCCTGTCATACCGGCGATTTTCGGTAATTTCTTCCTTCCGATTATGTTAGGGACAGATGATGTATCCTTCCCCAGGGTTAACCTGCTTTCATGGTATTTGTATATCCTTGGAGGTATCCTGGCTTTACTGACGCTCGTTGTAGGAGATGGCCCGCCAGATACAGGTTGGACTTTTTATGCGCCTTACAGTGTCAAAACAGGCACGAACGTTTCCATCGCGGTGCTTGCAGCTTTCATTCTTGGCTTTTCTTCTATTTTGACTGGCCTTAATTTTATCGTTACCATCCACAGGCTCCGTTACCCGGGCATGTCCTTCTTCCAAATGCCCTTATTTGCCTGGGCATTATATGCGACAGCCTGGATACAGGTCCTTGCAACACCGATAATTGGCATCACCCTGTTAATGATCTTTGTTGAGCGGGTTTTCGGCGTAGGTCTTTTTGATCCCAGCATAGGTGGTGACCCCATTCTTTACCAGCACCTTTTCTGGATCTATTCCCATCCTGCGGTTTATATCATGGCGCTGCCCGCCATGGGTATTATCTCAGAGATTATTCCCACCTTTTCACACAGAACTATTTTTGGTTATAAAGCCATCGCCTTTTCCAGCCTGGCCATCGCTTTCGTTGGTTATTTCGTATGGGGACACCACATGTTCACTTCCGGCATGAGCGGCCCTGCACGCATTATCTTTTCCATTCTCACTTTCCTGGTGGCCATTCCGTCGGCCGTAAAAGTATTCAACTGGGTAGCGACCATGTATAAAGGGTCCATCGACCTTCAACCCCCGATGCTTTATGCCATGGCATTCATTTTCCAATTCCTTATAGGTGGTCTTACCGGATTGGTCGTTGGTGCACTGGCAACCGATATACATTTGCATGATACTCATTTTGTTGTCGGTCACTTCCATTACGTCATGTTCGGAGGTGCGGGCTTTGCCTTTTTCGGAGGTATTCATTATTGGTTCCCAAAAATATGGGGCAGAATGTATAACGTGCGATGGGCAAATATTGCCTTCACACTCCTTTTTATCGGTTTTAACACGCTGTATTTCCCTATGCTTATTTTAGGGATAATGGGGATGCCTCGCCGGTATTATGACTATTTACCTGAATTTCAACCATTGAATGTAATCTCTACAGTTGGTTCCTGGATCCTGTTCATCGGGTTGATCATCATGATCGTCAACCTGATTAACGGCTATCGTAAGGGCGCAATAGCCGGCCGTAATCCGTGGGGAGGTGTTACACTTGAATGGCAAACAAAATCTCCACCACCGCTGCAGAACTTCGACAAAGCTCCTGAATTATCGGAACACGGTCCTTACGATTTTAAATAAAACTATTTTCAAAATTTAGTATGGAAACAACCTTCGTATTGCCGAATTCCGGGCACAACCGCGATGATATGTCCTCCAAGATGGGGATGTGGCTCTTCCTTTTTACGGAATTGTTGCTTTTCGGCGGCCTCTTCCTGGTATATATGATCTACCGGTTCGTCTATCACGATGATTTCCTTGAAGCTTCCCTCAATCTGCAAGTATTATTCGGAGCGGTGAATACGATCGTCCTGCTGACCAGCAGTATGACCGTAGCTATGTCGATCACGGCCATGCAGAAAGGAAACGCTCAGTTGTCAAAAAGGCTTATTTGGTTGACTATTCTTTCGGCAGGCATCTTTTTGGTAATTAAATTTTTCGAATGGTCCGCCAAGTTTGAACATGGATTGTTCCCGGGGATGGCGCATTACGGGGAATTAGCAAACGGGGAAAGATTATTTTTTTTCCTGTATTTCTTCATGACCGGTCTCCATGCTCTGCACGTCATTATTGGAGCTATCTTCCTACTCTATGTTATAAAGTCCATTCAGAAGCAAAAAGTCAGGCAGGATAAATACATGCTCCTGGAAAACGCAGGCCTTTACTGGCACCTTGTCGATTTGATCTGGATTTATTTGTTTCCGTTGTTTTACCTTATTCATTGAGAAGAAGACAGAAATAGTGGAATAGTGGAACAGTGGAACGGTGAAACAGTGATTTTAAAATTTAAAATTTGGAATAAATAGTATATGAACCATCAAGATAAACCATCAAGCCACGCACACGAAGTGCATATTACAAGTTACAAGGACCATGCGAGCACTTTTCTCGGTTTGGTCCTGTTAACCATCATGACAGTTACGGTTTCCGTATTTGGCGCTGATCTTTACACACTGACGGTTCTGACAGCCCTGGCCATTGCATCGACAAAAGCCATTGTGGTAGCCTTGAATTTCATGCACCTAAAGCATGATCCTAAGATCTTCCGGGCCATGATCGGGATCGTCCTGCTGTTGTTTATTGTGTTCGCTGTGCTGACACTGGTGGATTACATGATAAGGCCATAGAGATAGTGAATAGTGAAACAGTCGAACAATCGAACCTTGATTCTGGAATTTGAAATTTTAATAAATAAGTAAAAACAAAAAAATGTCTGGTGCCTCAAATTTTGTTCAGGGTGTAGATCTTACCTTCATCATCATACTGGGGGTTTCTGTATTTTTCCTGGTAAGCATCACTGCAGTGATGATTTATTTCGTTATACGTTACAGCAGGAAGAGAAATCCAAAGGCCACCAATATCGAAGGAAATAACACCCTCGAGATCGTCTGGACCGTAATTCCGTTGATTTTGGTACTGATCATGTTCTACTTTGGATGGCTCGGATTCCGTCCGATGCGCAACGTGCCGGAAGGTGCCATACCGGTCAAGGCCATCGGTCAGATGTGGAGCTGGATGTTCGAATATGAAAACGGGAAAAATTCTGCAGAACTGGTTGTGCCGCTCAATAAGCCGGTGAAACTCAATCTGTCCTCCCGCGATGTCATCCATAGTCTTTATATCCCGGCGTTCCGCATCAAGGAAGATGTTGTCCCGGGAAAGAATAATTATTTGTGGTTCACCGCCCAGGAGGAGGGTGAATATGATATTTTTTGTGCGGAGTTTTGCGGTGACCGGCATTCATATATGCTCAGCAAAGTAAGGGTGCTGCCCGAAGCTGAATACAACTCCTGGTTAGCGTCTTCAGATATCCCTGCCGGTGAGCACCCCGGGCTAACGCTTATGAAGCAAAATGCCTGTGTTACCTGCCATTCACAGGATGGAAGCAAAATTATCGGTCCTTCATTTAAAGGATTGTTTGGAAGAAAGGAAATAATTATCGCTGATGGGATTGAAAAAGAAATCACCGTGGATGAAGCCTATATAAAACGTTCCATTTATGAACCAAATGCTCAGGTAGTCAAAGGATTCAACCCCGGCCTGATGATCTCCTATCAGCAACAGCTATCTGAAGAAGATATTCAGAAGATTATTGATTATATGAAGGGGTTGTAAGCAGAATACAGAATACAGAAGTCAGAAATTGAAATCAGAAATCGAAAATCGAAAATCGAAAATCGAAAATCTTACGGTTTTCCTTGAATTGTCGAAGGTGAAAATAACCTTCGCGGTTGCATTAACGACCATTACGGGATACCTTTTGGCCGGGGGTTCTTTTGATATTGGACTGATCCTGCCAACACTCGGGATTTTCCTGCTGGCCTGCGGATCTTCAGCAATCAATCATTTCCAGGAACGTGACCAGGATGCGAAGATGGAACGGACCCGCAACCGTCCAATCCCGTCCGGAAGAATTTCACCGGCTGGTGCGCTGGTCTTTGCCTTCCTGCTCTCTGCCTCAGGCTCGGTGCTCCTTTACCTGGGTAGTGGCATGCTCGGCATGCAGTTGGGTCTTATCGCGCTCATCTGGTATAATGCCATCTATACCCCCCTGAAAAAAAAGACCGCCTTTGCCGTTGTTCCCGGAGCTGTCATTGGCTCGATACCGCCACTCGTTGGCTGGGTTGCAGCAAGAGGACATCTTGGCGACCCCAGGGCAATCTTTATGGCATTTTTCTTTTTCATCTGGCAGGTACCTCATTTTTGGCTTCTAATGCTCAAATATGGCGATGAATATGTCAAAGCAGGCTTTCCTTCTATTACACAGCTTTATACATCCAGGCAGATCAAGCATATCACCTTTATCTGGATTCTGGCCACTGCCGTGTCAGCAATGATGCTTCCCGTATTCGATGTGGTGGATTCATGGGTGGTAATGGGTGGATTGCTGATCTCCTCTATCTGGCTTGTCGGGCAGTTTACCAGGCTGCTTTCTATACGTGACCTCCCCTTCAACCCGATCCGGTATTTTATGAAGATCAATTATTTCGTGCTGGCAGTAATCATCTTTCTTTCCCTCGACAGGTTTATTTAACCTCGTTGCATCCATACCATTCATCGCCTGATTTCGGTTTCGATATGAATTGAATCTTTTACATCCCTGATATTTTATACTTATTTTTGTAAGTGTCATGAGGGTATTTAAAAAGATATTCTTCTTTTATTATGATGGTTTCCATTCCATGACATGGGGCAGGAAACTCTGGATCATCATCCTGATCAAGATTTTCATTATGTTTGCCATTCTCAGGGTTTTCTTCTTTCAGGATTTCCTTGACAGTCGTTTCGGCTCCGACCGGGAAAAGAGCGAATACGTTGTTGATGAACTCACCAAACGTAATTTGAATGATTGATAGTATTGATTATTCACTGGTTGACTGGTCACGTGCGCAATTTGCCCTGACTGCCATGTATCACTGGCTGTTCGTTCCGCTGACGCTCGGTTTGTCTTTTATAATGGCTATCATGGAATCGATCTATGCCAGGACCGGCGACCCGCACTGGAAAAAGGTGACCAAATTCTGGATGACACTGTTCGGGATAAATTTTGCAATTGGGATTGCCACGGGGATCATACTCGAGTTCGAATTTGGCACCAATTGGTCAAACTATTCCTGGTTCGTGGGCGATATCTTCGGCGCTCCGCTGGCCGTGGAAGGCATTATGGCTTTCTTCCTCGAATCCACATTTGTCGCCGTGATGTTTTTTGGGTGGAATAAGGTGAGCAAGAGGTTCCACCTGGCTTCCACCTGGCTTGTGGCAGTCGGTGCCAGCCTTTCGGCCCTGTGGATCCTGGTAGCTAACGCCTGGATGCAGAACCCGGTCGGGATGCAATTCAACCCCGATACTGCACGAAACGAAATGGTGAATTTCTGGGAAGTCCTATTCTCCCCTACTGCGATCAACAAATTCCTGCATACTGTCACTTCCGGCTTCGTGCTGGCCGCCGTTTTCGTCATCGGGATCAGTGCATGGTTCATGCTCCACAAACGTGAAATGCTTTTCGCAAAAAGAAGCATGCTCGTGGCTTCCGTATTCGGCCTGGTGTCAGGATCTTTCCTGATCCTGACCGGGGACGGGTCTGCAAGGGAAATGGCCAGGGTGCAGCCGATGAAGTTCGCTGCTATGGAAGGACTGTACGATGGACGAAGAAACGCGCCATTGGTTGCTATAGGGCTTTTTGCAAAACCTGGAAGCCCGGGCAATCCGGACCAGGAGGAATTCCTGGTCAAGATAGAAATTCCAAACATGCTGTCATATATGGCTTTCCTTGATCCGCACGCTTTCGTGCCGGGCATTAAAGACCTGATACAGGGGAATGAGCAGGAAGGCCTCATTTCTTATGCAGAAAAGATAAAAAGGGGGAAAATGGCGATACAAACGCTAAAGGATTATAAAAAGGCCGTTGCAGATAATGATAAGGCACTATCAAATGCCCTGAGAGCGAAATTCGATGATCCTGCATTTATTGACAACTATTTCAGGTATTTCGGTTATGGATATTATGACGATCCTAAAGATATCATCCCCAGTGTGCCGGTATCCTTCTATTCATTTCATGTTATGGTCATACTGGGCGTGCACTTCATGATTCTGTTCCTGCTGGTCTTCATTTTGTTATTTAAAGGTACGATACATCAGAAACGATGGATCCTGTTTGTAGCATTATTCACTATACCTCTCGCTTACATTGCCTCCATGGCCGGTTGGATGCTTGCAGAATTCGGCAGGCAACCCTGGGTCATCCAGGACCTGATGCCGACCATCGCTGCAGTCTCCCGAATCGACAGCACATCAGTGCAAATCACTTTCTGGCTTTTTGCTGTTCTGTTCACCGCTTTGCTTATTGCCGAAGTCAGGATCATGACTGAGCAGATAAAAAAAGGCCCTAAAAACGAAGGAGGTCACTGATATGTTTGAAAATCTGTCATATTTGGCTTTACAGCAATACTGGTGGATCATCATCTCCCTGCTGGGCTCAGTGTTGGTTTTCCTCTTCTTTGTTCAGGGAGGGCAGACGCTGATTTACAAATTAGGCCGTACCGAAACCGAACGTACAATGATCGTGAATGCATTAGGCCGCAAATGGGAGTTCACCTTCACTACGCTGGTCACTTTCGGCGGAGCTTTTTTTGCCTCCTTCCCACTGTTTTACGCCACCAGTTTTGGTGGGGCCTACTGGGTCTGGATGCTGATCCTGATCGCTTTTGTGATACAGGCCATCGCTTATGAATTCCGCACAAAGCCCCGGAATTTCCTCGGGCAAAGGACCTTTGAGACTTTCCTTTACCTGAACGGCGCAGTAGGTACAATCCTGGTCGGGACTGCAGTCGCTACGTTCTTTACCGGGTCGTCCTTCTTTGTAAACGATATGAATTTTTCCGAATGGAAAACCCCCTTTCATGGACTTGAGCTGGCTTTCGGTTTTTCAAAGTACACTGCTTTCATAAACCTGTCACTCGGCCTTGCTGTCTTTTTCCTGTCCAGGGTGCTGGGAAATCTCTACCTGGTGAATACCATCGATGATGCCATACTTCATAAACGTGCTTTTCATCTTTTATTCCGCGATGCCTTGCCATTCCTCTTATTCTTCCTGTTTTTCCTTGTCAATATCCTTGTTCGCAAGGGATTTGCTTACAACCCGGATACAGGTGAAGTTTTCATGGAACCGTTCAAATACTTGCACAACCTCATACAGATGCCGGTTGTTTTGATCCTGTTGCTGGCCGGCGTAGCATTGGTCGTGGCCGGGCTCTATAAAACCTGGAAGTCATATGACACTTTTCACACTAAAGCCATCTGGTTTGTCGGGCCTGGAGCTATCCTGACCGTTTTCGCCCTTTTTCTGACTGCAGGGTTCAACCATACGGCTTTTTACCCTTCGATCTATGACCTGCAAAGTTCCCTTACGATCGAAAATGCATCTTCCAGCAAATATACCCTGGCAGCCATGAGCTATGTTTCATTGCTGGTGCCGTTCGTCTTCGCTTACATTTGGTATGCGTGGAAGGCAATTAATAAAAAGAAGATCGACAAAAAAGAAATGGAAGAAGAAACACATAAATATTAGTTCAAAGTTCCAAATTTCAAATTTCAAATTTCAAACCACTAACCAACATGCATACAGTCCAAATACTATGGCTCCTTGCCCTGCCAGTGTCTATTTTTCTTACTTACCGGGTGATATTATTTGTCCTCAAAAAATACGAAAAGAAATTTCCACAGGATGTTGAAATAAATTCTGGTGAAATTTCCTGAAATTTTTATATCTTTGTAAAATAGTAATTTCTTGATATTAAGATATATAATAATGAAGATAAGAAGATTTTTACTCATTACACTGCTTTGGTCTACTATGACTTTTACTTCATTGGCGCAATCCACTTCAGCAGCCGCGCCTGACACAGCAGATTATCCTTACTGGATCGAAATGATGGCCGATCCTACGGAAAATTTTTTCCATGTACAGAAAGCCTTCAACATTTATTTTGAAAATCGTGACATGACCAAGGTCAAAGGCTGGAAACCATTTAAAAGATGGGAATACAGGATGCTCGAGGGGCGGATATACCCCGATGGTACCCGCCGGCCTGAGGATCATGTTATAAAGGCATATGAGCAATATCTTTCTTCCCATCAGGGGGCCCGCTCCCTGGCTGGAGATTGGACTAATCTGGGCCCTTTCGTTATTCCCGACGGAAAAGGCTACAAAGGCCTGGGAAGGCTCAACGCCATCGCCTTCGACCCTGTCGACCCGGATATTATCTGGGTCGGATCTCCTTCAGGCGGTCTTTGGAAAACGACGACAGGTGGCAATAACTGGATATCCTCTACGCAGGATCTACCTTCGCTCGGCGTTTCAGCTATTCTTATTGATCATACCAATCCATCAGTAATGTATATCGGCACAGGCGACCGGGATGCCGGCGATGCAAATGGGATTGGTGTTTACCGGTCTACCGATGGTGGAGAAACCTGGGAAGCATGGAACAGCGGAATTGGTAACCGGATTGTCGGCAGATTGCTCATGCACCCTTCCAATCATCTGATTATTTTTGCTGCCACAAATGGTGGGCTTTACCGGTCTACAAATGGCGGCGGCACGTGGACACATATCGAGAACGGCGATTTCAAGGATGTCGTTTTCAAACCAAGTGATCCAGGTATTGTGTATGCTGCCGGTAATGGCAACTTTTACCGTTCCACTAATGGCGGACTTTCTTTTTCCCAGGTAACCAGCGGGCTTCCGGGAAGCTCACGGGCTGCAATCGCCGTTTCACCTGACAATCCTTCTTATGTTTATGTGATCCTCACGAATGGCGATTCCTTCAAAGGTTTGTACCGTTCGACCGACTCCGGCCAGAATTTTTCAGTACGCTCCACATCCCCGAACATCATGAGCTGGGGCTGCAACGGCGGTGATGGCGGACAGGCCTGGTACGACCTCGATATTGCTGCAGATCCGACTGATTCCGATGTCATTTTCGCCGGTGGGGTTAATTGCTTCAAATCTGCCAGCGGCGGTACTACCTGGAATATCAGTTCCCATTGGTGGGGCGATTGCGGAGTAACTTCCGTACATGCCGACCTTCATGTTCTTGAATACAATCCTTTGAATAACAGACTTTATGCCGGCAACGACGGTGGGGTTTATTATACTACTAACCAGGGCGCCAGCTGGGTCGAGATAACCAATGGATTGCCCATCGGCCAGGTTTACAAGATCGGGCAAAGCGCCACAGTAAGGAATAAAACGGTGAATGGTTACCAGGACAACGGGTCTTCAACTTATATGGGTGACTACTGGCAGAATATCCTTGGTGGTGATGGCATGGAATGTGCAGTAGACCAGGTCGATGCCAATTACAGCTACGCTACTATCTATTTTGGCTATATAGCCCGCTTTTTCCAGAATATAAACAACGGAACCGTCGCAGAAAACGGGTTTAACGGCATCAATGAATCCGGTGCATGGATTACTCCTTTCCTCCTGGATGAAAAGAACCCGAACATCATGTTCGTCGGCTATAAAAACATCTGGCGCTCTACCAATATCAAATCACCATCAAACCAGATCATATGGCAGAAAATATCTGACGGGCTTGCTGGTATCAATGATCAGGATATGAGGGCGCTGGAACAATCCCCAGCCAATACTGACATTTTATTTGCTGCCCGTTATGATAACAAGCTTTTTCGTACCGATGACTGCAAAGCTGCAAGCCCTTCCTGGATTAATCTGACTTACATGTTGCCGGAAATTGCCGGGATCAATGACGTGGAATGCGATCCATTCATCCCGGACATTGTTTACATTTCCCTGAACAATAGAATTTACAAATCAACTGACCGCGGACAAAGCTGGGAAGATATTTCCGGAACACTGCCTGATGTAGCGTACACGAGCATCGCTACTTATAAAAACAGCCATGGCGGACTTTATATAAGTTCCGATATCGGGGTCTTTTACCGGGATGAGTTTATGAACGACTGGATTATGTTCTCCGCCGGACTCCCCCCTGATGCTTCCGTCACAGAGATTGAAATCTATTGCGATGCCGTCGATCCTTCAGGTGATATTATTCGTGCCGGCACTTATGGCCGCGGATTATGGGAATCCGATGTATTTCATACCACTCCTGTTGCTGCCTTTTCAGCCAGTGAAACGACTATCCCCGCCGGCTGTGGCATTGACTTTACTGATCTTTCTTCGGGCGTTCCTACTTCCTGGGATTGGGAATTTGACGGGGCGAATCCTTCGACTTCAGGTGAAAGAAATCCTTCCGGAATCACTTATGAATCGACAGGGACATTCCAGGTCAAGCTGGTTGCCATGAACGAAGCAGGGAGCGATTCGGTGGTCTATTTTAATTACATCACGGTCAGTGATACGATTCTGCCACTGGTGGATTTCAGCACCGATCTGACAAGTATTTGCACCAATGGCATCGTCCATTTCACCGATCTGTCGCAATATTGTCCTAATGCCTGGGAGTGGTCATTCTCACCGGCTTCTGTCGATTTCAAGGAAGGAACAAGCGAAAATTCACAAAACCCTATCGTTGAATTCAGGCAGACCGCGATGTATACCGTAACGCTAACTGTAACCAACAATAACGGCCAGGGGACCCTTACCCGCACCGATTATATCCAATCCGGGGGCTTTAACCTGCCTTTTGAAGAGGACTTTGAAACGGGCTCCCTGGAAGACAGGAACTGGACAGTGGTCAATCCTGATTTTGGCTACACCTGGACCGATTACCTGATCGAAGAAACCGGCAATCATGCTGCAAGGATGAAGTTTTACGGTTATTTCAAAATGACTGAACGTGATGGACTGGTAAGCCCTTATCTCAATTTCAGCCAGTTCGGAAATGTATACCTGACCTTTGACCATGCATATGCCCAGCGCTTCAATCAAAAAGATTCACTGATCATTTATATTTCGAGCGGTTGCGAAGAAAACTGGACCCGCATTTGGGCCAATGGTCCCGATGGCAATGGCTGTTTTGAAACCGCCTCTGCAACACCTTATGAGTTTGTCCCAATCGCTAACGAGGACTGGTGCAGCTTAGGCTGGGGTGCTGATTGCTTCACCCTTGATCTCAGCGAATGGGCCGGCGACTACAATGTGAAGATCAAGTTTGAAGCCTATAACAACCTGGGAAATAACCTTTACCTGGATAATATCACGGTAACCAATACAACCGGGGGTGTGGATATTTTACCGGCCCTGGGAACTTTCACCGTTTATCCTAACCCAAGCCATGGGCTTTTCACGTTATACGCTGCCGGAATTAACGGGCAAATGGAATTGGAAATTTTCAATGCGCAGGGCCAACCGGTCAGGAAGGATGCTTTCAGCAACAGCGATGAAGCTTACCAGCGGACGATTGACATGAGTGGTTTACCAAAAGGTGTTTACATGGTACGATTGGTCAGCGGGGAAAGAGTTCACTTAAGGAAAATAATCCTGGAATAATATTTTCACTGATAGAACGCTGAGTGATAATAAGAACGCAAAGATAGAACCAGTCTTTGCGTTCTTTTCATTTATTTGCGACCTTTGCGTGAACCCTTAAAAATGAATCTTTTTTATACTCCTGATATTACTGATGGTCTTTATTCCCTGAACGAGGAAGAATCACGGCATTGCCGGATGGTTCTGCGCCTGCGCGAAGGCGACATCGTCAATCTGACTGACGGAAAAGGTACCCTCTTTGAAGCCCGCATTATGGATGCTCGTAGCAGGCAGGTAACCGTTGAAGTTATCAGCCGGCAGGATGGCTATGGCCGGCGGAATTACCGTTTGCATATAGCTGTGGCGCCAACCAAGAACATCGACCGTTTCGAGTGGTTTCTCGAGAAGGCTACAGAGATTGGTGTGGATGAAATCACACCATTGATCTGCGATCATTCAGAGCGCCGGCAGCTTCGTACCGACCGGCTGGAGAAGGTGATCACCGCAGCCGTGAAGCAATCGCTAAAGGCATATCATCCAAAATTAAATGAACCTGAGCCCCTGGGCAAATTCCTGGAAAACCCTCACCCGGGAGATAAATACATGGCTTATATTACTTCCGGGGCTCCCCTACTGAAGCAATTATATCAAAAAGGAGCTGATGCCGTCATCCTTATCGGTCCGGAAGGTGATTTCAGCCCGGCCGAAGTTGAAGCCGCGATAAAGTGTGGTTACCAGGTTATTTCCTTAGGCGAAAGCCGTTTACGGACAGAGACGGCTGCGGTTGTGGCATGCCATACGGTGCAGTTGATTAATCAGTAGATCCCCACCGTTTCACCATTTCACTGCTTCCCGCCGGGTATATTTTTCATTTTTCCGGATTATGTGATGAAAAACCTTTTAATTAAGATAATCAAGAAAAATGAAAAACATCGAAATTACAAAAGGCCAGATAGAAGGGAAAGATCACCGAGGAGCAGATCAGGGAGTATTTGTTATACCTGATCGAGCATCGTGACATTTCGATTTCTTACCAGAACCAGTCGATCAATGCCATTAAATTTTACTATGAGCAGGTTTTGGGCAGGCTGGTAAAGAGTTACCATATACAACGGCCCAGGAGGGAGCGGAAATTACCGAATGTATTGAGTGAAGAGGAAGTTCAGATGATACTCAACAACACGGATAATCTGAAGCATAAGGCGATTCTTTCTTTGATTTATTCTGCCGGTTTGCGGCGGAGTGAGTTAATCAATTTACAGCCAACGGATATCGATTCAAAGCGGATGTATGTGATCATCAGGGGTGGCAAGGGGAATAAAGACAGGTACAGCATATTATCGGAAAAAGTCTTGATTTTATTAAGAAAATATTTTCGAAAGTATAAGCCATTTAATTGGTTATTTGAAGGACAATTCGGCGGGCAGTACAGTGCATCGAGCATACAGAACATACTTAAGAATGCTGTCGCCAAAGCCAGGATAAAAAAGAAGGTGACAGTTCATACATTAAGGCATTGTTTTGCGACCCACCTGTTGGAGCATGGGGTTGATCTGAGATATATCCAGGAATTACTAGGGCATAAGAATGCCAAGACGACGGAGATTTACACTCACATCACGCAGCGGGGTTTAGGCAAAATAAAGAGTCCGCTTGACAATTTAGATATTTAATTTGCTTATATTTGAGGAATACAAATCATTGATGTTTTTGCAACTACATTTAGCCAACGATTTTAAGATGTATTCGTTATTACACAATAAGCCCAGAATAGACGGACTAAAGATAATACACATTCCATGCTGTTTTAGCATTATAAATTCAATATTTGAAGCGCTAGATTGTAAATATATGCAATACATTTAGCCATACGTTAGCAATAATTTGGTTCTTGGAACAATGAGGAAATATTACATGCTATTGGCCTTAATTGTATTTGTGAGTTGTAACTCCAGCCGTGATACCATTATCCCATACGATTATGAAGCGAATTTCCCTGATACTAAAAACGGAATTACTCAGGACCAGGCCAATGAATATCACCAATTTGCGATGAATCAGATCCAACTCAATACAGTTGGGAAAAAACTTCCAAAAATATTTATCTATGACATTAATAATACGAAAGTTAGATTAAATAAATTGATCAAACAAACAACTTTTATTTATGCTACAGGAAATCATTGCGGATGGGGCTTAGAAGTACTTGATAATGATCTTCCCATTACACTTGAAAAATTAAAAGGAGATTCAATTTATATTTTTACAATTGCACTTTTAGTGAGGACTCCATTTGATACGGCCGATTCTGAAGGTTTTAGTAAAAAAGCATATGAAGTAAATTCAAAATATGATCAGTTTTATATAATTGATGAATCAGAAGCTAAGAAGTTTAATGCGCTAAATGCCACTAAATTATTGGTAGACAGGAAAGAAACCGTAATTTATTTGGGCTACGGTGCAAATTTAGACCCTGATCAATTCTATGAACGATTGAAATCCAAACTATTGCTAACGGGTGCGCAAAGCCCAGCCCGGAATTAAAATTTTGCCCGTCCAGGCGGGACGCATATTATGGAACAAGGGTCAAAGAAATATGGAAAATTTGTACATTTAATGCGCCCGCCTGGCCGGCCAAATAATCCGGGCCAGGCCTTTGCGCGCGAACGTTATGTGCCAATTATACTAATAAAAACTATTTATGAAAACATTCAATGGTCTTATTTCTAGTGCTCTTGTTCTGATTTCTACTTTGATATTTTTATTATTAGGTGCAAGTACTTGTAGCAAAAACGGCGATTGTCCTGAAAATAGTCATGATCTGATCGAAATAAAGAATAATAGCTCAATCACAATTAACTGGAGGCATTTTATTCCAGATTCAATTTATTCAATAAATGGTTCGACAGCTGCTTCTGACCTTATTGTTAATCCTAATAGTTCAGATCATTATGGGACTAGAGATTGCTGGGATGTAATTTTCAAAGATGACTATTTTTTATATTTTTTAATTTTTAATAATGACACTGTTCAAGCCATTGGTTGGCAGGCAATAAGTGGTACTAATAGAGGACTTTTAAAAAGAGTCAAGGTTGATTCAACTTATCTTTATGATAGTGATTTTATTATCACATACCCTTAATATGGAATTCAAATTTCACAGAGAATTATATAGCATAAATTAGAAATTACGAATGCGGTTTTCTCCAAATTTTACCTGTCTTTTAATTTTCATAACTTATTGAATATTATATATTTAGA
Source organism: Bacteroidales bacterium (assembly GCA_023229505.1). Classification (NCBI taxonomy): domain Bacteria; kingdom Pseudomonadati; phylum Bacteroidota; class Bacteroidia; order Bacteroidales; species Bacteroidales bacterium. The sequence goes on from JALNZD010000020.1 coordinate 67,589, forward strand.
ATGTGTGATAAAACCCAAGAACCAAAGTGAGTAATGAGCGAAAGATTTATTATAACCGGCACATAACATCCGCACAAAGGCCAGCCCGGACATCAAATTGCCCGTCCAGGCAGGCGCGTATTAAGGAACATGGAAAAAGGAACAAGGAAAAATTGTACATTTAAGGCGCCCGCCTGGCCGGCCAAATTCAACCCGGGCCAGGCCTTTGTGCGCGAGCGTTAGGCTTAATACAATTGATTATGAAAAAGATTTTTCTCTTCTTCTTTATCACTGCCTTGTCAGCCTCTTTATTTGCGCAAGCTGTCGACCATTTCGTAAATGTGGATTCTGAGTGGTATACTGCAAGGATCTATCCAAATCCAAGTCCTGAAGATCCGTACTTTGTTCAAACAAAATCAACACATTATGGATTCATTGGCGACACGTTAATAAACAATGAAATCTGGGTAAAAATGTACTCTTCATGGGATACTTTATTCTATTTAGAATTACATTTTCAAGGATTTATCCATTCTTCAGACGGCATTGTAGTTTTCAGAGATGTTTACAATAATCTTGACACACTTTATAATTTTAATTTAAATGTTGGCGATAGCGTATTCTATGATTTTGGATTTAATTCAACTAATGTTGCTATCATTGACATTGATAGTATCTTGATAAATGGGGTTTACTTTAAAAGATTTTATTTCGATGAACCTTTTGAAAACACTACTTTCGAGTTTTTGAATGAGATTTGGATTGAGGGAATTGGTAGTGTTCACGGACCTCTTTTTCCACATCAACCTGAATTATTTAGTTCGGAAATTCCCGACAAACGTGATTTGACATGTTCATTCACCAATGGATTTCAATATTTTAATAATCCATCCTATGATGATTGTTTCATTAATATTATTCTTGGAATTGAAAAGCTACCAAACAATGAATTTGATGTTTATCCTAATCCTTTCAAAAATGTTATAACTATTGAAAATGCAAATTTTGAATATGGGGTTACAAATGTTACTATATATAATATTTTAGGCAATAAAATATATTCAGAAAAGATAATGAATAATAAGCAAAGTATAGTTCTGGAGCATTTACCCATTGGTGTTTATTATGTTAGAATTAATCAAGGAAATAAATATCAAACGAAGGCGGTAATCAAATTGTACTAAGCCTAACGGAAGCGCAAAGTCCAGCCCGGACATTAAAGTTTGCCCGTCCAGGCGGGGCGCGTATTAAGGAACATGGAAAAAGGAACAAGGAAAATTTGTACATTTAATGCGCCCGCCTGGCCGGCCAAATAAACCCGGGCCAGGTCTTTGCGCGCGGGCGTTATAAGCCATAATTTTTATTAAGATTGGTAGTTATGAAACGGTTAATATACACAAATCCTTTTATAATTCTTTTATTAGAAATAGGTGTTATTGCAGTTTCTTTAATACTTTTTTATGGTTGTAAATTGGTCTTGCCTATTGAAAATATCAAATACTGCCTAATAATTGTCATTGCTTTATTTCTAGCAGGTTATTTTTTTTGGATTTATCTAATCGCTTTGGGATTCCACATACTCTCTGCTAAAAATGATAAAGATTATAGATTTAAAAATTTTATAATAGTATTAATTATCCTATACATCATTGCGATACTTAGTTATTCTTCTAGTATTTATTTCATATCAAAATCCATGGATCAAATCCTTGGATTAATTAGCATACTTACGGGCTTGATATCATTTTTTTGTTTAATGTATATTATTGTCTACCTTACTAATAACTTCAAGTTTTTTGATAAGAAAAATGAACCAAGATTTTGGGATTATTTTATATCAATGTTTTTAATTAGTTTTTTCCCTTTTGGGCTTATGATAATGCATGATCATTTGAGATTGATTATGAAGGAAAATTTAAAATGAACGGACTGAGTTAGCTTAATGAAAATATCCTATTTTAAATGCTGACTAAGATATTGTTTTCTAAGGAATTATTAAATTACGGCTTATAACAACCGCGCAGCGCCCAGCCCGGGGTTCTTTAAAATGTTGCACCATGTGGGCGGGGTCGTTTTGAAATATTTATTCGTAACTTTATTGCTCTGAGCACCGCCCCCGCCCGTATGGCGCAATTAAAACCCAGGCCAGGGCGCTGCGCAGAGCGTTATGCCCAATATTCTTAATTAATGAATATGAAACTTTATCTGAAAACAGTATCAAACTGGAATTGGGATAAAATTGCAAATATTTCAGTTGTTATAGGTGTGTTTCTAGCGATATTGACTTTTTGTCATTCTAATAAACAATTTAATGAGAATATTAAAAATGGCGAACAATTGTTCAAAAAAGATAGCTTATTATTAGCAAAGCAGATTGAGTTATCTCAAGAACCAATAATTAGAATTATTCCTGAAAATGAGGTTGAAGGTGAGATTGCAAATTTTAATCTTAAAATAAAGAACTACTCGCCCTCTAAATTAGTTAATATTCAAATATTTACAGATTACTTTGTCGCTATTAGGAAAAAAAATGAAAACATTTCATTGATCAGCTTTGGCACAATTTCGACTCACCCAAATGTTGAATTTTCTAATATTAATGCATTTGAAACAGAGTCTTTTAATATCTCTTTCAATAATACATTAAAGCAAATGTTAGATTTCTATAATTCTGATTTTTCAGGCCAAAGAATGATGGTAGTGAGACTTACAGTCAAATATGATCGAAATCTTGATGGCCAAAGGTATATTTACAAGAAAGTATATATTATTGCAGGACATGGAGATTATTTATTAGATACAGATGAAAGAGGAATAAGAGCTCCAATTGACATATTTAACCTTGAAGATATTAAAAGGATTATTGGAACAAATGATTAAAATAGAATACTGGGCATAATAAATAGGACTTCGTGTGGCACGCAGTGCCCAACATGAAGTCCACGTTGAACTAAATCCGGGGATTACCCACCTTCTATGCACTTTACGACTATGGATTCTGATTATTTGCAACCGAATGGTTG
>JALNZD010000021.1 GCA_023229505.1 Bacteroidales bacterium
CTTCAATGGCTACCCGGGCCTTAAAGGCCGACGTAAATTTTCTTCTTTTTGCTTTCATAATACCACTGTTAAAATTAGACTTTTTTCAACTTAACCAGTGGTCTGAATTTTGGGGAGTATTATATAAGTCCTTCAATTTTAAAAGACAATGGTGCAGATTTAAAGCGTCCTTTTGTTTGTCTTTTTAATATTGCAATTCTATCAGGATTTATGTCATCAAAAAAAGAGTGAACAGTTGATCGAAACTCTCTGACTTTTGAGTTGTCTGTGTCGTTATTTAAAGTAAGATACCTGAAGTCGCCCGTTAAATTAATAATGTTTCCGTCTGCATCTTTTTCAAGACCATAGAAAATTGCTTTTGTTTTGTCAATGTCGATACCGATTACTTTCATCTTGCAGTGGTGTTTGTTTTAATTGATCCGACGCCTGAAATAAACAGCGTTTTAATGCAGTTTATTTTTGTTACCACTAGTTTAAATGACTTTATTATAAATAGGCTAAGGTAGTTCTGTTCCCATTGAAGCAGTATATATTTTATACCATTGCTCTAAACTCATGTCAATATTTAATGCTTCTATAGCATGTTTTATACGTTCAATTTTACTGGTTCCGACAATTGGGATAATTGAGGCAGGGTGATTTAATAACCAACTATAAATAATTTTATCTATAGTATTGACACTTAACTCTTCAGCAACTTCTAATAGTATACGAAGTATTCTTTGTCCTTTTTCTTCTTTCGGGTTAATAAGTTTACCATCAGCCAAAGGAGACCATGCCATAGGTTTTATTTCTTCTTTTAGAAAATAATCGATGTTTCCATTTTCAAAATGTTCTAAACAGTACGGAGATATTTCCACCTGATTAGTTACGAGGTTTTCATCAGTGTAAGCATTTAGCATTTCAAACTGCAGTGAGTTGAAATTAGAAACGCCAAAATGTAATACTTTTCCATTTCTTTTCAAATAAGAGAATGCCTTAGCAACTTCTTCAGGATTAAAGAATGGAGCAGGACGATGAAGTAAAAGTAAATCTACATAATCAGTTCTAAAGTTTTTTAAAGAATTGTCAACGGAAGAAACAATATGATCAAAACTATAATCGTAATACTTTAGTTTTTGGCCAGGAAACTTATCTGATATCAATTTAATACCACACTTCGTAATTATTTCGATATTTTTGCGAAGGCCTTTTTTCAAAATTATAGCATCTCCAAATAATTTTTCACAGCTGTAATTTCCATAGATATCTGCATGATCAAATGTTGTTACACCTAATTCAATTGTTTGCTCGGTTAATTTTAATAATTCCTGATTTGACATTTTCCAGTCAGCTAATCTCCAATGTCCATGAACTATTCGTGAAAATTCCAAATCCTTTGTAAGTTTTATTTTATTCATTCTCATAGTTTATTATGATTAATTGGTGATAACGTCTGGCTAACCAAACCTGAATCTTCCCACGGATTAATGCTATCTAACCTGGCTGGTTTCATGCCTTTAAAATTAAAGGTTTTATATCATATATCCAAATTATCCAACGGATCGTACACGGCATCCTTTCTGGCTCTATTGTTATCTTCATCGCTGAAACGCTGTGTATTTGTAAATCGGGCGGTAATTTTCGTATCTTTAAGGTTTATTATTTGAACCATGGCGATAGCAGGCACATGAAAGTCGGCGCCAATTTTAAATAAGCTATGAAGTATGCATTAGGAATAATAGTTTTCATTTCTGTGTTTCAGAGTCATACATTTTCTCAGGAACGACACCTTGTTGATACGCTCCAGTATTCTTTCGATTTACATACAATTACTCCAAAACAATTATTTTCCATATTAAAATATGACTCGGACACAGCAAAAGGAGTTTGGTTTATTACAGTTAGTTTCGACGTTCCAAAAAATTGGGTTCAACTTAATGATGTTAAATATTTTATGCAGTTTATTGATTCAACAGAAAGATGCAAATGTGTTATCAAAGTTTATTCATCCTATCTTCCAGTTGATGATTATTCAACACTTGGCGGTCAGGCAATGAACTTAATTGATTCATATAGAAAGAATGAACCTTATTTTCAAGGTGTGTGGAATTGTAGTAAAAATGATAATTTGAGATCTCAGGAAATTAAAATATGGTGGAAATCAATAAATATGAAATAATGAAAACAGAAAAAAACTTTGCTCTCCGCATCGCTGGAACCATCTTCGGATTAGTTTCAGTGTTCCATTTATTACGAATCATCACAGGCGCATCCGTGGTCATCGCAGGCTGCTCATTGCCAATCTGGGTGAATGTTATGGGGCTAATAGCCACAGGATTCCTTTGTGGATGGTTGTGGTGGCTTTCTTTCAATAAAAAAGGAACGCCTTGAAATTAAGGCGTTCCCGTATTTATTTGCGGTGGTGTCAGCCACCAAACGGAGGGGAAGATATATAGATTACCTGGAATCGGCAGTTTCGTCAAAATTGCTTTCACGTACTACGACCACCAGGTACTTGGATTTTCCCCAGAATTTAGCAGCATCGGTAATCTTGATCTTGCTTACTTTATCATTTTCATAAACCAGCGAGTAAGATGACGGATCCTGGTCGGTTATGATTTCGCAACGTTTGGCGTCTACCGGGATCTCTGTCACCTCGCGGGTGTCGATTTCCTGGAATTTTTCACGGTCCAGGCCATTGGAGAGGTTCTTCTCCCGGTTGATACCCAGGAATCCTCCGTCTTTTTCCACGATATTCCGGTCACGCAGTGACTTGTAAGTCCCTACAGTAAAATAAGCGGTATGCAGGTTGCGTTCCTTCTCCAGCAATAGCTGGTTCTGGTCTTCAATTACGGTCGATTTCTGGGTGATTTCATTGTCGAGGTTATTGACTTTCACTTCCAGGTTGCTTTTGGCAATGTTGGTTTCATCAAGGTTCCTCTGCAAGGCGACCTTTTCGGCAACCAATACATCCACTACTTCCTTATATTCCGCTACCCTTGCATTGAGATCCTTTACTGACTTCGCATAATTGGCCAGTCTTGAATCTTTTTCGTCAATCTGGTTATTCAGGTTGGCGATGAGCAGGTTATTCTCATTAATCAGCTGTTCGATCATGCTGATTTCATGCTGGATCCGTTCTTCCGGCCCCAGGCTGCTGTTGCTCTCCGCATCGGTCATGTTCCCCTTGATCATGTTTTCATACTGCCCGATTTTGACCAGGTTGCTTTCTATTCGGTCATATGAATACATTACAGCTTTTTCCCGGGCAATTTTTTCTTCCGTGGTCTGAGCCATATAAGTCTGTTTCTGATCATACTGCTGCCAGGCAATAACAATACCTGATATGGCAATTAGTGTCACCACGATCAGGCTTATGCCCCATGCAACTTTTTTCTTATCCATTTTTTGATTTTCCATTTTAGTTTCTCCTTAATTATGTTATGTTAATTTGATAGAATTTTAATTTTCGTGCCAACAGCTATTGCCAAAGCCATGCCGCCCGGGTAATAATGACTTAACCGGCTCTTTATCAACCAGAATAAAAAATGAAAAAGAAATTTGACTTATCAGAATGGTGAAGATTCTATCATTTTGATAAAACGAAACCTTGGGATCAGGATTTCTTGAACTGTGGTATAATAAAAACAGAGGCCATAATATAGGCCTCTGTTTTTATACGAAGTAAATTTTAAATATAATTCTTACTTCCGGAGAATAATATCAATTATAACTGTCCGGTTATAAAAGCGTTCCTCTGGAAATTTGTTTTCAAAAGGTGATGACTTTTCATCCTCACCGAATCCGTATACTTCAAATTTAACATCGCTTCTTCCTGCTTTCGACAGGCCCTTTTCAATAATGTTCCTGACATCATTAGCCCTGGCCAAGCTCAATTCCTGGTTATAGGTTTCACCTCCAATAATATCGGTATAGCCGAGTATAATAACCGTTCCGCCATCAGGAATCATAGGTGTTACGATATCAGTGAGGTACTTTTCATACATTGCAATCGCCTTCGATTTATTGAATTCATACAGTATGCTGAATCTCATCACTTCCTCGTTTTTCGGCTGGGTCCAAAGTACCACGTGTGCGGAAGTTTCCTTCTTTACCGTCTTGCCGCTCTTCGTCTGACCTATCATTGTCACCTTGTAGTCGCCTTCGGGTCTGGTACCCAAAATGGATTTTCCTGAGATACTAACCTTCTCCTCGGTATATGGTCCATAGTATTGCACATTTCCATTTTCATCCCTGATTTCCAACAACCATGACGAGAACGCTTCATCAGCTCCCTCAACATCGAAAGAAACATAGCTTTCAGGCGGTGCTTCCTGGACGGCAAATATTTCCACCGGCTTTAGCGGGGCATTCGGACCGCTCTGGAACTCCATAAGTAAGATTGGTGAACTGCTCTCGATAGACACTCTGCGGTCGTCTCCCTCACGAAGGAGGGCAAGTTCGCGGGTGCCACCAGGCTGCTCAGACGGGATATTCGGTTTATCCCTACCTTCGGTACTGATCCTCGAAGCATCAATTCCAAATCCACTTACCAGGTAGGTTTTGATTGATTCAGCCATATCCCGAGCATCTTTCGGTCCTTTCTCTGACGATCCGACCAACTTAATGGTTGTCGAAGGATTTTTCATCATACGGTCACCAAGGATGTTCAGAACATTATAATAGACAATCATTTGACGATCTGAATGACCTGAGAGATCTTTAGGTTTGAACGATTCCCGTTGGTCTTCTTTGAAGTCTTTCACCTGATCTTTCCTAAGCATCACATAACGATCCGGTATTTCAGTTGATCCTAGATCGAAAAACACGTAGTTACGAAGTGGGAACATTTCCCTTACACTTTGCCCGGTTGGAATGTTCTTGGGTGCGATAACAGCAAACTGGACTTCAGGTTCGATTACTACAACCTCTGCCGGCACTTTTTCTTCAACCTTTACCGGTGCTGGAATTTCACGGTCACGCCCAAGTTTCTGGACTTCAGGTTCGATTACCACAACCTTTGCCGGCACTTTTTCTTCAACCTTTACCGATGCTGGAATTTCACGGCCACGCCCAAGCTTAAGGGCAGCGCCTGCTCTCAAGGTTGTCACGTTCCATGTTTCAGTTGAACGAGGTGATTGACCAAAATATGGTTGAAAAGAAACAAAAGGCGAGAGCACAAATTGTGTATGCTTGTTCTGTGACGAGAGTGGGATATCATATCCTGCTCCGATTTGCATCGACACCAGCGTTTTGTTCATATCGCTAAAATCCCCATTCACATCTGGGTTGGCCACTTGTTCAGGGTAAGCAGGATTGATCCCTTGCTTGTAAGTGAATGATTTTGCCAGATTGAAAGCCAGACGTGGGCCACCATACAAATAAAAATTAGATTTAAATGGTGCCAGATGCAAGCTCGGTTCCACTGTAATATAACTAAGATCAGTAGATAAGTCCGCCGGGCAGTTACAAGGAGTAACTACTTGTTCGAACGAACCTTTGCGGTTGTCGTAACCAGCCTGCAGCATGACGCCCAATCTTGAGTCAGGACGATGAAACTCCACAAGGGGTGCTAGATAGAGTCCCACACCCTGGCCATTATGAAATGTAGCAGGAGGGGTGAAGTCTGAATTTAATTGATAGGTGGAGCCGCGATAGAAATTAATATTTGCACCTGCTGCTGCACCAAACCACCATGAGGGTTTCGTGAACTTGGCGTCCTGCGCCTGAAGGGGCGCCTGAATACCGATCAAAATCAAAGCGCTGATAATAAGACTTTTAATGGGCAGGCTATAAGGGGACCACGCCATGCGTGATCCCTTTTTAATATTAGTTTTAGTTTTCATGTTTTATTATTTACGGCTTATTGATTATGTTAGTATCTGTCATCACTACTGCGCCATTTATAGCAAGCATTCTGCCCACCGCAGTGGCGTGTGAATTCATTGTTATGGATGTTAAGGCCAGTACGTTACCATAAAATGAGGTATAGTCACCAATGGTTGCTGAGCTGCCAACCTGCCAAAAGACATTTTTAGCTTGAGCACCTCCGATGAGGATAACATTGCCACCGGCTCCGCCTACCGTGGTAAAGTCAGATGCTATCTGGAAAATCCAAAAGGCATTCACATCACCTTGAGCATCAAGAGTCAGATCGCCCGACTGTATTAAAAGTGTGGATGTTGTTTTATAAATGCCAGGGGCAAGTGTTAAGCCACCCTGATCGCCCGATACTGTTACGGGTGCCGGGGTGGTTGCTCCTTCAGCAAAAAGATATGCAGCGGTCAGGTCTAGTTTGGCCTGTATTAACATGGCAGGCACAGGAGGAGGATCATCGGCGGCATAAATCGCTCCATTCACTACGATGGCAGGAGGGAATCCGGTAATTGAGGAACGAAAACCAGGGCTTATCCCAACATCCATATCATGAATCTCACTGAAGCCTGCATTGTTGCTGATTCCCACACCTGCAATAATACCGAACCGGTCAACTGATCCAAGATCAACAGCTGGCGGAACTACACCTGCTTGGGTGCTAAAGTTCCATACATAGTCATTCACCAATGGAATGCCGGCCAGATTCGTAGCTTCAGTTGTAATAGTAGCCGTATATTCTGTATCTGATAAAAGATCACCGGAAGGTGTAAAGGATGCAGTTGAACCTGTGTAGTAAATTGTTCCTGTGACTGGTGCTGCCCCATTCATTAAGGTAAAGGATGTCTCAGTAATGGTCAACGGATCCATTGGCTCACTGAAGGTTGCGGTAACTATTTTATTCAGGACTACGCCCGTAGCATTGTCTTCCGGGTCGGTAGAAATCACCTTGGGAGCCACAATGGATCCGGTGGTAAAGCTCCATACATAGTCATTCGCCAGTGGTATGCCTGCTACATTCTTAGCTCCTGTGGTAATCGTTGCCGTATAGGTGGTACCTGGTAAGAGATTACCGGAAGGATTAAAGGATGCAGTTGTACCTGTGTACGAAACTATTCCTGTGACTGGCGTTGCCCCTTGTATTATGGTAAAAGTTGTTGTATTAATGGTCAACGGGTCCATTGGCATATTAAAGGTTGCGGTAACTATTTTATTTAGGACTACGCCCGTAGCATTGTCTTCCGGGTCGGTAGAAATCACCGTGGGAGCCGCAATGGGTCCGGTGGTAATGAAGGTCCATACATAGTCATTCGCCAGTGGTATGCCTGCTACATTCTTAGCTCCTGTGGTAATCGTTGCCGTATAGGTGGTACCTGGTAAGAGATTACCGGAAGGATTAAAGGATGCAGTTGTACCTGTGTACGAAACTGTTCCTGTGACTGGCGTTGCACCTTGTTTTATGGTAAAGGTTGCCGTATTAATAGTCAATGGATCCATTGGCTCACTGAAGGTTGCGGTAACTATTTTATCTAGGACTACGCCCGTAGCATTGTCTTCCGGGTCGGTAGAAATCACCGTGGGAGCCACAATGGATCCGGTGGTAAAGGTCCATAAATAGTTATTCGCCAGTGGTATGCCTGCTACATTCTTAGCTCCTGTGGTAATCATTGCCTTATAGGTGGTACCTGGTAAGAGATTACCGGAAGGATTAAAGGATGCAGTTGTACCTGTGTACGAAACGGTTCCAGCGACTGGCGTTGTACCTTGTTTTATGGTAAAGGTTGCCGTATTAATAGTCAATGGATCCATTGGCATATTAAAGGTTGCGGCAATTCTTTTATTTAGGACTACACCCGTAGCATTGTCTTCCGGGTCGGTAGAAATCACCTTGGGAGCAATAATAGATCCAGTGGTAAATGTCCATACATATTGGGATTGTAAGGCATTGCCCATTAAATCTTTAACCGATGTTGCAACCCTACCTGTATAGATAGTGTTGGGTGTAAGGGCGCTGGAAGGTGTAAAGGATGCAGTTGAATCGGCGTACGAAACGGTTCCTGCGACTGGCGTTGCCCCTTGTAAAGTAAAAGATGCCTGGGTGATAGTTGCAGGGTTCATCTTTTCATTGAAGGTTGCCGTAATTATCTGGTTGAGGGGTACACCGGTAGCAGCATTTACAGGGCTTGTTGATACCACAAGAGGGCACACTCCAACGATTTCCACGAACTTATCTTTTTTGCACCCGGCAATTAAAACAACTGATACAATTGCAAGGGTTGTTAATAATTTTTTTGTTTTCATTTTTTTTGTTTTTAAATTTCCGCTACCTGGCGGAACAGCTGTGAATAAATTTTTAAAGGGCAAAGTTGCCCACCTTAATAGTGCAGTAGGCTTTTGCTTTTTGAATTATTTACTGTTTTGAAACCAGTTTGCCTGATTGTATTGTTTTATTATTGCCGGTTATTTTGTAGAAATAAATTCCTGAAGGAAGATTACTTGTTTCAAGAGTGGTTAATTGTTTCGTGAGGGTTGTATTCATCACTTCTGCTCCCAAAACATTGTATATCCTCAATTCAACTTCCTTAATTTGCGATGCATCATTTATCATGATGGTTATGGATGTACTGAATGGATTCGGGTAAATGGTAACTGCTTCATTTGTATTTGCTGCATCAAGAGATGGAACGCTTACAGGTGCACAATTGGAAGGTATCATAGTAGCAACGGCATTAATTGCAGTAGTCGTGAAAGCGCCTGTGGTTGTAAGCGCTCTGCCATCAAGTTTAACCCCTGTATTTAGTACCCCCAAAGCGCCGTTATTACAGATTATCGTTCCGCAGAAAACAGAATAGTTGTTTATGCTCACTGCGCCTTCGATCTTCCAATACACATTTTTTGCCTGCGCTCCGTTAATCAAAAGAACTTTTGAATAAGTGCTTGTCGAAAGAGCACCGTTTATCTGGATAACAAATACAGCATTTGCATTATCTTGTGCATTGAGGTAAAGCGTATCTGTAAATATTGTAGCAGCGTTCATGAGGTAAGTATGTGGTGTAAGAACCAGGTTGTTCCCAAACTGTGCAGGATACAGCAGCTCAATATCATAAGGCAGTGTGTTCAGATAATTATAGACATCAAGCAAATCGGCTGCACATTGTGCTGTAGAAGCATCCGGAATGGGATGAATAGTACCTGTTACTAACAGCGGATCGAAGCCGGTGGTTAAACCGACATTCGTTCCAACATCACCCGTAATATACGTTATGCCGGTGTTTGTAACCGGCCCGTCAGAAGAAAATAAGGCATAACATGCTATGGAAGCAAGTGCAGGAGCCGTTGGTCCTGTAAGAATAGGACTTCCGCAACCGATGGGTGTATAGGCCAGCACTCCGTCAACAGTAACAGCCCCGGTTGTAGAAAGTGCTCTTCCTTCAAGCGTGTCGCCAGTGTTCATGTTAATTGCTGCGTTGTTCGCAATAACAGTTCCTCTCATGGTAGTTCCTGAGGCCATGCTTACCAGACCTTCCACTTTCCAGAATACATTACATGCCAATGCTCCATTAGTTAAATGTATTTTAGAAGAAGCGCTTGTGGAAAATGCTCCTTGTATCTGAAAAATAAATAGCGCATTCGCATCTCCTTGTGCATTTAAAGTAAGATCTAAGTTCAACGTTGCTGCACCGGATATGGAGTACACACCTGCATTAAGAATCTGTCCGTTTCCAAGCAAAGGTCCAGGAAAGAAAGTCGGAACGGCACTGTTCAACTGATTGTAGGCAATCAGCAAATCTGCTGCACATTGCGCGCTTGCACCATCATTGTCGTGCATCACACCGTTCACATTTCCGAAACCGGTGCTGGAACCGTTGTTCGTGCCTACATTGCCTGTAAGCTGCGAAATACCTACGTTGCTCACTGCCCCATCAGAAGTGAAGAGGACAAAATTGGCCACAGTTCCCAGAGGAGGAGCTTGTGCAAAATTTAGAACTGGTATCAAAAGCAGTATAACTGCGATTAATGCATTGAGTAGTTGTGTTTTCATTTTATTTCCTCCTTTTAATGATATGATATGTTTATTTGATAGAATTTTAATTTTCGTGCCAACAGCTATTGCCAAAGCCATGCCGCCCGGGTAATAATGACTTAACCGGCTCTTTATCAACCAGAATAAAAAATGAAAAAGAAATTTGACTTATCAGAATGGTGAAGATTCTATCATTTTGATAAAACGAAACCAGGGGATCAGGTTTCCTTTAACATGCGGTATATGGTAGCTTGCCCGATACCCAGCTTCTCAGCTACCGCTTTGATGTTATGATGATATTTATTGAGATAAAACCTGACGATCCTTTGTTCATAATCCCTCAGGGTCATCTCTTCGGAGAGCACGTCGGTCAGGAAGTCGGCATGGCTGAGCATGATATCGGGGGCAGTCAGGTTATTACCCGAAGTCATGACCATGGCCAGCTCAATTACCGATTTCAGCTCCCTGACATTTCCGGGCCAGGGGTAGCCCAACAGCCTGGCTTTTGCCTCTTCGGAGAGGGTCTTCGAAGGCCAGTGGTTTTCTTTACAGAATGCTTCCATAAAATGACGGGCCAGGATCAGCACATCTTTTTCACGCTCGCGTAAAGGCGGCAGATCGATAGGCAATCCATACAAGCGATAATATAAATCCTGCCTGAATGTCCCTTTCTTCACTTCCTCCTGCAGATTGCGGTTGCTGGCTACAATGATCCGGCAGTCGAATTTTACCGTATCGTTGCTGCCTACCCGGGTAATCTCGCGCTCCTGCAATGCCCGCAACATTTTTGGCTGGAAATTGATGTCGGTATCGGCTATTTCGTCCAGGAAGAGGGTCCCGCCATGCGCTTCTTCGAACTTACCTTTCCGGCGCGCCACGGCACCGGTGAAAGCACCCTTTTCATGACCGAAAAACTCGCTCTCGAACAGCTCGGAAGGAATCGCGCTCATGTTGACCGGTACAAATGGCATGTCCTTGCGGGCAGAATGGTAATGCACCGCCTTGGCGACCATCTCCTTGCCCGTGCCGGTCTCCCCGGTAATGGTCACGGTAATGTTGCTGGAAGCCGCTTTGTTCATCATGTCGAAGACCTGCCGCATGACCGGGCTGCTGCCCATGATCACCTTTTCGAAATCGTACTTTTTTCCCACTTCCTGCTCCAGCACCCGGATACGCTTTCTTAATCCGGCATTTTTCCTGATCTTGCCGATGGTATTGTGCAGCCTCTCACTGATCTCTTCATTTTTGACGAGGTAATCGAATGCCCCCTCCCTCAAGAGGTCCATCGCAGTCTGGATATCATCCTGCTCGGAGATCACGATCACTTCGATCCCGTCATCAAAATCCCTGATCTTCCGCAGCAGGTCGGAACCTTTCACATCGGGCAGGCGGTAGTCAAGGGTGATGACATCCGGCCGCTCATGCAAGTGGCTCAGCAAATCCTTCCCGGTGAAAAAACTCCTGACCTGGAACTCCGGGTTCATGGTCAGGTGGTGAACCAGCAACCGGTTGTACCAGTCGTTGTCCTCCACAACGTAAATGGTGAAATGTTCTTCCTGCATAGCTTACGAATTGTTCATTTTATATCGTTTCTGGCCTCAATATCTGCCCTGATCAGCTCAAACTCCCTTTGCGCCAGACTGATAAGGTCTGCCACAGGCAGAGGCTCACCGGGAGCACGCAACCGTTGTTCGGCGTCCTTCAGCAATCCATATAGCCGGTCTGCTTTCAGGTGACGGCATGGAGAGCTGATCTTATGGGCCATATCCGCCGCTTTTTCCCATTCTTTCTTTCCCAGGTGACCGCTGAGCAATGCCAGTCCCTCAGCAGTATCCTTCAGGAAAAGTTCCACCATTTCCCTGAAAAATACCATATTCCCTTCACTGGTCTTTTTCAGGGGCGATAGATCATAAATCGGGAGCGGCGACTGATGAGTCATGACAGATAAGATGGCTTTCACCAGCTGTTCTTCCTCGAATGGCTTGGGGATAAAATCGTCCATCCCACTTTTGTGGAATTCTTCCAGGTCGCCGGTGGTTATGGCTGCGCTGACCGCTATGAGGGGTAGGATCCTTCCCTTCTCATCCGACCGCTCCTTTATTTCCCGTGCAGCTATTGTCCCGCTCATCCCTGGCAAGCGGATATCCATCAGCACGAGATCAAAAGTCTGTTGATCAACCAGGGTCAGCGATTCTTCCCCGTTTCTGGCCTCTGTGACCACGCAACCATATTTCCGCAGGATAGTCATCATCAACCGAAGGTTGTACTCCTCATCATCTACGACCAGCACACGTAGGCCATTCAGCGATGCTGCCAGGGGAACCGGCTCCATAGATATGGAAACGGGGTCAGGCAAAGTATTTCGGAATGGAATGCTTACCCTGAAGGATGATCCTTTACCAGGGCTGCTTTCGACAGTAATGTTTCCTCCCAGCAGGTTAACCAGTCTTCGGGTAATAGCCAGACCCAATCCTGTCCCCTCTGAATTTCTCCTGTTTGTTTCCGAACCCTGTTCAAACTCTTCAAATATCTTTTCCAGATCATTCTCGCTGACGCCAATGCCGGTATCGGTCACCTCAAAGACGATCAGGGTCTTGTCGCCGATGTTCCCGTCGGGGTATGCCCTAAGGTTGACCTCGCCGGTATCGGTGAATTTGATGGCATTACCGACAAGGTTAAACAGGATCTGCCGGGTCCGCACTGGGTCACCAAGGACATATGGAGGAAGGGCAGCATCGGCATATGATAACAGGATGATATTTTTTTTCTTCGCTGCCGGCTCCAGCCAGAGTTGCATATCCCTGATGATCTCCGGGAGACTGAAACCGGTTTCGGCCAGTTCCATCTTACCGGCCTGAAGCCTGGAAAGATCCAGCAAGTCGTTCAGGATCTGCAGCAAGTGATCGGATGATTTTTTCACCATCCCGAGTTGTTCCCGCTGGTCCGGATCCAGCCGGCTTCCCAGCAACTGGCCTGTAAATCCTGAAATGATGTTCATAGGCGTCCTGATTTCGTGGCTCATATTGGCCAGGAAGCGTTCCTTTGCCCTGGCAAGTTCTTCGGCCTGGTCCCTGGCGTTCTTCATTACCCTGCGGTATTCATAGTTTTTCCTGACATAGCTATAAATCACCAGGGCAGCCAGGAGCAGCAAAAGGGAGGCGGCCAGTACAAAGGCGATGGTGATGAACTTGATTTCCCCGGCTTTTCTTTCGGCATTCTTGTTACTTGAGGCCAGGCGGGCAGCTTCCAGGGCTTCCATAACGGCCAACAGCTCTTTTATCCGTTCCATGATAAGCCTGTCCTGTTGGAACAAATCCCATTCCTCCTGTCTCAGCACCTTCTCCCTGGCCAGGGCTTCCAGTTGGACTACCTTTACCTGGCTGCTTATTTTCTCGAGGGTTGGAGCAGGGGAAGATACCGGAACGGGTGTTGTGATGATAGAACCCATTTCCGAAAAGGTATCGGCCGCAACTTCTTTTTTCCGGTTATTCCTGCGAAAAAGCCGGGCAAAGAAATTCTCCTTCTTCACCTGCTTTGATTGGATAGTATCCTTTCTCAACGGTGCAACGACAATTAACGTATCGGTTTTAATCATCCTGAAAGTTTCTTTTTCCTGGTCCTGGATACTTTGCATCACACGGTTCATGGCCTGTTGAACCCTGAATTCATCCTGAATGACCAGCAGCCTGTCGAGGATCACGAATTTCTGCTCGACCAGTCCATCGAGCATATCTATAAATACAGTCATAGTATCTCCGGGAGAGACGAGTTTCTTCAGGTCCTCGAAATGGTTACCGGTGATATCGGTGAGCTGGTAAAACCTTGATAAGTAGTCTTCGCTCCGGGTAAGGGAATAGGATTTCACGCTGTTCTCTGCTTCCGAAAGGTCATTGTAAATCTCTTTGACCAGCAGTAGCTTGCGGTCGGGGCGGCTCCCCTTGTTCACCGTCTCGATGATGTGGTCCAACCGCAGGTAAGATAATATCCCGGTCACGATCACCAGGACGAATACCAGCAAGAGGGTAATCGAGACAATGATCTCGTAGGAGTGAGACTCCCTGGCTTTTTTTCCCGGCATATTAACCCTGGCATTCATCAATATTTATCTTTCGGATCTGTAAAAGGTCTAAAGTACGAAAAAAAATCGGGAATTCTTATTTTCTACTGTCTTTGCCGCCAAAGACCTTCTTAAAGAATTTTTTAACTCCCGACTCATTTTGCCTGTCCTGGGGAGGAGGGGAATATTTTTTCGGAGGTGGGTTTTTTTTATCATGTTTAGCGTTAATTCTCCACCACCTCCTTTCGGTAAAGTCCTGGCAATTGAGCATTTCCCTTGTTTCTTCAGAAATCCGGAAATCTCCCTGGACATATTGCTTCAAGGTCACGTCACGGTTCATTTTCCGTATGATCCTTGCGAAGACCGGCAAGGCGGTATTAGCGCCTACCCCCTGGGATCCGCTCCGGAAACGCACAACCGGGCTGTCGCCACCTGCCCAGACCCCAATGACCATCGACGGGGTCATCCCGATGAACCATCCATCTGCCTGGTCCTGGGTAGTCCCTGTTTTTCCAGCCAGGGCATTTTTCAAGTCCCATGTGGTACGCAGGGAAGAAGCAGTGCCGCGTTCCACGACAGCTTCCAGCATGCCGGTAACAGTTTCGGCAGTTGAGGGTGATATCACCGGCTGGATGTCCGGTAGATGTAAGGCCTGGTAAATGATTTTACCATTGCGGTCAGTGATTTTTTCAATGGCATATGGTATGATGGGTATACCCTTGTTCAGGAAAGCAGCGTAAGCAGCGGTCATTTCCAGCAGGGAGACATCGGCTGAACCCAATGCCAGCGACGGCGATTGGGGCAGCGACGAGGTGATGCCCAGTTGTTTAGCCAGATTTGTTACTTCCCCGATACCGGCTTCCATCAGGATCTTCACGCTGACCGTATTAACCGAATGGACAAGGGCCCCCTGCAAGGAATAAAAACCATCATAGTTGTTGTCAAAGTTGCGCGGGGTCCAACCTTCATATTCATCATATGTCTCCGCTTCGGCCGGGTAGAGTTTACAGGGATCTATGCCCTGTTCCAGGGCTGCGGCATATACCACCGGCTTAAAAGTGGAGCCTGTTTGCCGGTGTGCAGTCACGTGATCGTATTTAAAAAAACCATAATCATCCCCACCCACCCAGGCCAGCAAGGCTCCTGTAGCCGGGTCAACAGCCACCAGCCCGCACTGCAGCATTTCAAAATGATACAAAATGGAATCGAGGGGAGAAATTAAAGTATCTCGGACACCTTGCCAGGTATAAACTTTGGAAGGACGCCGAAGTTTCATGGCCTCCAGGGCCTGTTGGTGATCCAGCCCGGTCGTTTTCAGGGATTGATAAGCCTGGCTTTGCGTGATCTGTAATGAAGCCAGCGAAATATCCTTGTGCCAGGGCTCACGCCCTGCCCAATTTTCCCTGAAAGCCCTTTGAAGAAGGGAAAAATGTTCCTGAATTGATTTTTCCGCATGTCGCTGAAGATCGAGGTTAAGGGTGGTTTGTATGGTAAGCCCGTCGGTGTATAGATTATAGTGTGTTCCGGTTCTGCTGCCTACCTCTTCTAAAATCTTCCCGGCTTCCTGGCGGATGTATTCCCTGAAATAAGGTGCGGGGCCGCTGATGTGGTCCAGTTTCATGTATCTGAGCAATACCGGTATTTTTTGCAGGGAGTCGAGCTGCTGCTTATCCAGGTAATCGTATTTATACATCTGCCTCAGCACAACATCCCTTCTTTCGCGGGCTGCTTCGGGATTCAGCCGGGGATTGTAGGTGGCACTGGCCTTCAATGAGCCAACCAGCAATGCTGATTCTTCCACGTTGAGGCTCCCTGGATTTTTTGAGAAAAAAGTCAAGGAAGCAGTTTCAATGCCATATGTATTTTCGCCAAACGTCACTGTATTGAGGTAAAGCTCCAGGAGTTCGCTCTTGGAATAGATTTTTTCCAGCCTCCGGGCGATAAGCAGTTCCCGGACCTTGGCCACGGGGAGAGTAAGTATGCCAAAGTCTTTCCTGGGAAAAAGGTTCTTAGCCAGTTGCTGACTGATTGTGCTGCCCCCGCCTGAACTGCGGTCCCCTAAGAGTAAGGATTTAACAAGCACCCTAAGCATTCCGCGGAGATCAAATCCATGGTGGCGGTAAAAACGGGCATCTTCAGTGGCGATGAGAGCATTTACCAGGTGCCCTGGCAGTTTCGACAGGTCGGTATGGGTGCGGTTTTGTAAGTAGTAAAGGCCCAGCAGCTCCCCGTCGGATGCCAGGATCCGTGCCGCGGTGTGTGATTCCAGCTTTATTAGTTCTTCCATGCCGGGCAATGCACCAAAGAAACCCAGCCTGATGGAGCCCAGGAAAAGCATCAACGCTACAACGAGGATCAAAACCGCCGCAAACAGCAGTTTCCACAATTTTCTCCCGATACGTTTTTTAGATTTGCCTGGCATATCATTTTTCCCGAAAGGCTAATGATAAAACTACAAAAAAAAGTATATATTGTGATTCCCCCCCCCAATGGAAAAGACAACCCGTATCCCCAAACCCGCAATCCGCAAATAAATAATCCTTCCTAATCAGAATATTCCGCTATCTTTAAACCCGATTATTGACCCCTGTGTAAAGATCAAGGATGAAAAGCATAATGCGCTCATTATTAGTTATTATTCTTTTCTCATTTTCAGTCAACCTGATATCCCAGGATGCCGCGAGTGATATGGACCGGGTATATGGACTGGATCCGTTGCTGCATAACGGGAAAAAATATGCCTATTTCCTGCCTCCGGGAACCGGGGGAAACCAGTTCCTCCTTTCCCCGGATTATTTGATCGGAGATGTGACCATCAAGGGAGAATACTTCGAAGGAATCGCCCTGAATTATGACATTTATAACCAGCAACTCCTGTTCCAATATATCAATGAAACAGGCACATTCAATATCATAGAGATTTCAAAAGCCTGGCTGGAAAGTTTCCGCCTGGGGAATTTGGAATTTCAAAACCTGAGCTTTAAAAATAACCAACGTTTTTACCAGATTTTAGGCGATGGCCCCCTTTTTATTTTATACTATTGGCGAAAAGACCTGAAGCTGGATGCCACATATGGAGCTAAAAACTTTACCTTCACCCTTCCCTTGAAGAGCAAGTATGTGCTCATAGGTGACCAACTCCATCCATTCAGGAATAAGCGAAGCCTGATTTCCCTCTTTGACCCCGGGCTTGTGCCGGAGATTAAGAATTATATGCACGAAAACAATATCAGGATAAAGAATGCCTCCGACAAGACTATGACCGAACTCATCAACTATATTGGTAATTTATAATGAAGTGACGAAATTACTGCTGTTCATAAACTTGTTTTTTACCAGTTATCCTGCACCTGCTACAAGACCCGACACACTTATATCCTGTCATTTCAGCAAATTGCCATTCCCTGAGTTCTGCGAATATATTTACCGCGAATCTGGCGTCAAAGTATATTACCAGGAATCCTGGGTCAAGGGATTAACCGTTACAATTGATGCTGATGATATCAGCGTCAAATCTGCGGCTGAATTGGCCCTGAAGGGTACCAGCCTGCAGGTATCCACCTGGAATAATGACCTGGTTTTGCTTCCGGGAGAAAAGCTTCTGCCGGAATTACCCCGTTTTGAAACAGGGCAGGAACAGGACAATACGCTGGCGACAGGGGAAAAATCCCTGACACAGAGTGAAGAGCGATACATGACCGGGCGGAAGGCAGATGTGACCCAGACAATGCAAATTGGCAAGAAAGGACTAAACGGAACCAAATCCATGGTTACCATCCGTGGCAGGATCACAGAACAGCAGACCGGTGAGCCGGTGATAGGTGCCACCATGTTCATCGAGGATTTGAAAAGCGGAACCGCCACTGACCAAAACGGATTTCTCTCCATGGTCATCAAGCCTGGCAGTTATACGGCGGTCTTTGCTTATATGGGACTGGAGACAAGGAAATACCAGCTGGAAGTGCTGTCTGACGGCGATTTCAGCATCGAAATGAAAAAGATTGTCATCCAGATGAAGGAGGTGGTGGTCTTAGGCGACCGGCAAATGAACATCCGTACTACAGACCCCGGATTGGAAAAGATCTCTGCCAAGGCGATCAAGGAGATCCCAACCATGATGGGAGAACGCGATATCCTGAAAATTGCGGAGTTGCTGCCAGGGATTGTTACCGTTGGTGAAGGCTCGGCCGGATTAAACGTCCGTGGCGGAAATTATGATCAAAACGCCTTCTATATCAATCGGATACCGATTTATAACACCTCTCACCTCTTCGGTTTCTTCCCTGCATTTAATGCAGACATTATCAAAGATTTCTCCATTTATAAAGGACATATTCCTGCCCAGTATGGCGGCCGTCTCAGCTCGGTCTTCAACATTATCGCTCGGCAAGGAAACCGCAAGCGTTTTACCGCTCATGGCGGGGTAAGCCCCGTAGCAGCCAACTTATCGGTGGAAGGGCCTTTAAAGAAAGATACCAGCTCTTTCCTGGTAAGTGCCCGCCATCTCTATTCCGACTGGATCCTCCGACAGATCAACGATCCGGTAATCCGCAACAGTAATGCCGCCTTCAGTGATTTCTCCGCTTCCTGGAATTATGATTTCAGGAAAAGCCAGTTATCTTTCTTTGGTTATCAAAGCCGGGATGAATTCCGGCTTTCGGACATCAACTCTTATAAATACACCAATAGCGGTGCATCGGTTAATTTCAGCCATAATTACAGCACCTCCCTGAGGGGAGAGTTTGCCCTCACAGCCGCGCAATATTCCTTTAGCACCATCGATCAGCAGGAAGAGCCCACAGCATACCAGCATTCCTTTAAAATTGGCGATTACCGATGTACAGCAGATTTCATTCACGACCTCAATGATAAAAACACCCTGGAATATGGTGGTAATGTGACACTGTATATGCTTGACCGCGGGACTGTCAGACCTTATGGGGGAAATTCACTCAGAACGCCGGTCTTACTAGGTGAAGAGCAGGGGGTAGAAAGCGCAGTTTACCTTTCCGATGTTTGGGATGTCCTTCCATGGCTTAACATCACCGCCGGACTCCGCCTGACACTTTTCAATCCACTCGGTCCGTCATCAGTCTATACTTACAAACCCGGGTTTCCAAAAGACATCCGTTACATAGACGACACCTTGAATTTTTCCAAAGGACAGGCGATCAAATGGTATTTCGAGCCGGATATCCGGGCTGCCGTGAATATCCGGACGGATGCAAACGGGACGATAAAAGTCGCCTTCAACCAGATGCACCAAAACCTCTTCCTGCTGAACAATACTATTGCCATTGCACCGAACGCCCAATGGATAATGGCTGATTACTATCTTCCGCCAGCCATGAGCAGCCAGGTATCTGCGGGGGTTTTCCGTACCTTTCCCCTGCTCGGCTGGGAAACCTCCCTTGAATTCTATTACAAGAAGATTACCGATTACCCTGAATTTATTGACGGGGCCGACTTCCTCAACAACCCGCTCGTAGAAACCACTGTTTTACCCGGAAATCAAAATGCTTACGGCATAGAATTCCTCCTTCGGCGCAATGGCCGCCGGCTCGAGGGATGGCTGGCTTATACCTATTCCCGGTCAATCGTAAAAGTAGACGGCGACCTGCCGTGGGAGCGCATTAACGGTGGGCTGGCCTATCCGGCGAATTACGATATCCCGCATGTGCTGAATACGGTGATCAATTACCATTTCAGCCGAAGGTTGACTGCCTCCGGGGTCGTTACATACCAGACCGGCCGGCCGGTTACTTACCCGGTTTCGGTTTACTATATCAACCTGGTCCCATATGTGGATTATTCCGATCGCAACGAATACCGGATACCCGACTATTTCAGGGTCGACCTCTCGCTAACCATCGAAGGAAACCTGAAAAGAAACAAACTTCTTCATCATTCATTAATATTCAGCTTATATAATGCTACGGGACGGGATAATCCATATTCTGTATACTTTAAACTGGAAAATGGTAAGATTAAGAGTTACCAATACGCTGTCATCGGCGTGCCAATTTTTACGATCACCTGGATGTTCAAACTTGGAAATTATGCAGCAGATTAAGAACATTTTCCCGATATTGACCCTGTTGCTGATGTTCGCCTGCATCAAGCCTTTCGATCCGCGAATCGGGAGCAGTGCAGAGAATATGTACGTCGTTTCCGGGATGATAACTGATATAGAAGGATGGCAGGAGGTCAATGTCTCCTTATCATCGCCCATCGAAAACCCGGTGTATAGCCCGGTGTCGGGTTGCATGGTGAATATCCTGGATAATAAAGGAAATGTCTTCCCCATGCCTGAGGATAAGCCTGGCAGTTACCGGGCATGGTTTGATAAGGAATATTTGATTCCGGGCACATCTTACAAGGTAACTGTACACACTCCTGAAGCCGAAACGATTGAATCGTCATTTGATACGCTGATGCAAGGCGCACTATTGGATTCCGTTTATTATATCCTTGAAGATATTCCCACTTCCGATCCGTCCGTTTATTTGCGGGGCTTGCAATTTTATGTGGACCTGAATGCCGCAGATTTTGAGTGCAGAAATTACCGGTGGGAAATAGCGCAGACCTGGGAGTTCCATGCTGCCCGTCCCGCGGAATATTATTATGACGGGAAATTTCACCAGATCATTCCGCCTGATTATTCCCATATGGTTTGCTGGGCTAATGCATTGGTGAAAAATGTTTATGCCCTTTCCACCAAGACCCTTTCACAGAATGTTTTCGAGAAATACCCACTGCAATTTGTCGACGGCCATACTTCATCGAGGCTTGGAATCCTTTACAGTATCCTGATCAGCCAGCAATCGCTGAGTGCTGGTGCTTATAATTTCTGGGAACAGGTTCGTATTAACAGCGAAGGTTTTGGAGGGCTTTATGAAAAACAACCGCTGGCCATCAAAGGAAACCTGCTCAACCTCACCAATCCTGACAAGGAGGTGCTGGGAATTTTTTATGCCACCTCGGAGTCCTCTAAAAGATATTTTTATAAGGACATAGAAGGCCTGGAACTGGACTTCTCAGACTATTGCCATGAAGGTCCACTGCCAATGACAGGCTGGGCGGGTTTTAAAAAATGGACATATCCGGTTTATTACTATTATACTGAGGCTGGTGAATTACTGATATTGGATGATCAGTGTGTCGACTGCCGTAAGATGGGCGGGACAACAACAAAACCTGATTTCTGGCCGCAATAGCATGAAAAAACCATTTATCGCATATTGTCTGTTGATGTCAACTTTGATTTCCGTCTCCACGGGGCTGAAATCACAGGATACCACTGTCGTCTCAGCTTGGGAAAGGGTAAATATTTGCATTGACCGGACCATGTATATTTCCGGGGAGAAAATTCTTTTTTCCGCACTCGTTATTAATGAGCAAGTCACCGCTGGCAATGAATTCAGCCGGATCTTGTATTGTGAACTGATCACACCTGAAGGGAACCGTATAGCCGGGGGAAAATATCCTGTAATGAATTCATCTGCGCAAGGCTGCCTTCAGATACCTGAAGAGACCATTACGGGTATTTATTACCTGAAATCATACACCCGCTTCATGCGAAATGGCGGTACTGATGGCTATCATTATACCATGCTGAAAATCATCAATCCATATAAATCCGAAGTGAATACCGGCGTTGAGGATGTTGATAATTCAAATACTCCTGACAAGATTAAAAATGATCAGCAACCTGATCTGCCATTGAGTATTACACCAGATAAAAATAAATATTCAAGCCGTGAGAATATCACCCTTAAGATAGCCGGAAGCACGGTGAAAGGACTTCAGATGAAGTTATGCATCTCGGTATTCCCGGAATTTGCTCATGGGGCAAAGCCTTTAACAGAAAAAATGATCACTAATTCTCCCGGTAATTTTCAGTATTATCCTGAGACCCGGGGAATATCTCTTACAGGAAGACTGCTGGAAAAAGAAACCGGTAAGCCTGTCATAAGCGCTATAGTAAATCTTTCGATCATTGGTGATAAGGACGTTATGGCAATCCGGACCGATTCATCCGGGCAGTATTTTTTCGCATTACCCGGATATACAGGGAACCGTGATATTTTCCTTTGCGCAGAGAATATCCCGGGCAATTCACCGGCGATTTATATCGAAAATGATTTTTGCCCACGGCCTGTAAACCTGCCTTCACCTGTATTTCATCTTACGGAAAAAGAGAAAGAAACCGCATATAAGCTGGCAGTCAATCAAAAGATCACATCTGTATTCCGGAAAGATACGGTATCCGGCAAAACCGGTCCGGAGCAATATGGAAAACCTTTTTACGGTGAGCCAACGGATATCCTGGTTATGGAAACCTATATCGACCTGCCAACATTAGAAGAGTACTTCAATGAAAACCTGGTCGCATTGAAGGTCATTAAAAGCCAGGAAAAGAAACATTTCAGGTTTTACACAACCCGTGCTGAGATGACGATCTATGATCCACTGGTGCTGATCGACTGGGTTGCCGTGGATGATATAGACCGGGTTCTGGCCATTTCACCAGCTGGACTGGACCGGATCGAACTGGTGAACTCACCCTATATTAAAGGAAACATAACATACGGTGGGATCATCAGCTTTGTGTCCAGGAAAAATGACTTTGCCGGCATCGACCTCCCTAAATCCGGCACATTTATCGATTACAAATTCCTGGAAGAGTGTTCCGGAAACATTCCTGCGGGTCCGTTACCCGTTAACCATCCCGATTCCCGCAACACCGTTTACTGGGACCCCGATGTTCAAACCAATGATATAGGTTCCACGGATATTTTTTTCACCGCCCCCGACACACCGGGAAAATACATCATTCTGCTATGTGGAATGGGCGAGTCAGGAAAAGATGTTATTGTCAGGGAGGAGTTTGAGGTAATTGCCGATTAAAAGAGATGACATCTCAATTTAATTCCCAAATCTCGGGTTTACTGCATTGTTGTTCATCGAACCGAACCGGTAGGATAAACCTATCATGACGCTGTAACTGAAATCTTTCTCCATTTCCCATTGCCCTGTAAGAAGATCTTCCGTACTGAATGCTTCCTGCCTCAAAGATCTCTGGTTCTGGCAATAGGCAAATCCACCCGAAATGTTAAATGACAGCCCTTTGAATAACCTGATACAGGCAATCGTGCTGGCTCCCAGTGAATACTGTGAGAGGTTATTTATATAAGCAGATCCATAAGCATTTGCAGAAATAGTACCCCATGGTTCATAATACATATAATTGATTCTCAAATCATGCCTGAAAAGGTAATCGTGCATTTTATCGTAAATTGTAAGCTTCTTATAGTTTGTATGCTCATACAAACTATACGTGCCACTTCAGCTGTAATATCCTGGGACATGTTAAATATAACTGTATCGATCATGTATTTATATCTTCCCTGTCCCAACAATATAATGCTGTAAGCTGAACCTCCGCTGCCCGTCGGTAATGACGTTACAAGAATATGCACATCGGCATCTTTGTTATCGTTGACATAATTCACGATGGTGAAATTCGTCCTGAAATAATCAAAATCACAGCTTCCTCTTTCCTGGTAGAAAACCACTAAAAAAAACATTGGTGATATTCTGCCATGATTTCCCCATGGCGTCATTCTACCTTTGATTTGTCAACGATAGGAAAAATAAATGTTCTTTCTATCATAAAATAAAAAAAACAATCATTTAAAAACGGAGGTTGCCATGAAAACTTTGAAAGAATCTTTAGAAATGACGTTGTTCGTGTTATATCCGGCTTTTGTACTGTATATAACAATTATTTCGATCTTCTGAACCGGTTCCTGCCAGATGTAAAGAAAGTAAGGGTTTAAGCGTCAAGAAAAGAGGACATCTCAAAAAAGAGATGTCCTTTTTTATATTGGTAATAAGGCCTCAGGCAGGGTGGGCTTTATTTGTTTATTAATCCAAAAAGTCGTTCTCTGTAGCCCAACGAATCAGTCCTGCTGTGTTTTTAACCCCTGCTTTACTCATCAGATTGGCACGGTGACTCTCAACCGTATGAAAACTTATGAAAAGCTTATCGGCAATTTCCTGACTTGAAAGCTCTTTGCCAATGAGTCTTAATATCTCGATCTCTCTTTCGGTCAGTTTGGGGAAAAGCGACTTAGTGTCTTCCATTTTCAACTCCTGGTTGATCAATCTTAAGGAAAGTCTCTCGCAAAAATAATTCTCGCCGCTGTGTACGGTTCTGATTGCTTTTACAAGGACATCCTTGCCCGAATCTTTTAAAAGGTAGCCCGATGCCCCGTTTTTCACCATCTGTTTGACAAATCTTTTTTCATCATATTGAGAAAGGGCAATAATCCTGACTTCGGGATAATTCTTATGGACCATTTTTGTACAGCTCAATCCATCGAGCTTTGGCATATTAATATCCATGAGTATAACATCCACAGAGAGTCCGGAATCGAGCTTTTCAATGACCTGGTAGCCGTTGTAAACTTCAGCCACAATTTTGAGATCTTCGATGCCTGCAAGGGTGGCTTTAATACCATCGATCAGTAGCTGATGGTCGTCTGCAATAAGGATATTGATCATGATGGGGTTTCATTTAACATTATACAAATATAATCATAAAACAGGTATTTGAATAGAATACCTGGCTCCTTCCCCGGGCTTAGATTCAATGACAAGGGTACCATTCAAAAAATTCACCCTTGACTGCATGCTTTTCAATCCTATGGATTCCGATTCCAGATTCTTCCCGACATCAAAACCTTTTCCATCATCCGAGTACTTCATGTCGAGCATGCCCTGAAGCACATGAATCTGCAGCTCAATGTTCCTGGCTTCAGCGTGTTTAAGGGTATTGTTCGCCATTTCCTGGACGATCCTGTAGAGCATGATCTCTTTGTTTTCAGATAATCGATCCTGGTTTCCTGATATAGTGCAGATAGCATTCATGTCCTTGGTATCACCAATATTTTCAAAAAGATCTTCTACAGCCTCAAAAAATCCAAGTTTTGTAAGAAGTCCCGGCATCATATTATGGGAGATCTTCCTCACATCGCCGGAGGCTTGTTCAAGCATACGGGTTGCCTTTTCGATAAGCACTTTATTTTCCGGGCTATTATCAATGATGGTAGAGAATTGCATTTTGGTTGCGGATAACAATACGCCCAAGCCATCATGAAGTTCCATGGCAATGCGTTTTCGTTCTTCTTCCTGGCCTTCAACAAGCAACTTCGCGGCCATCAGTTTCTTTTCCTCTTCCAGTTGACGGATCTTTTGTTGGGCAATGATCTTATCATGGGCAGCCTTTTGACGGAAATAGATTACTAGGAATAATGCCAACACAACAAATCCTAATCCGCTGAACATATAGGCATTACGCTGGCTGGTTTTTTGCAGGTTGTCTTTCTCAAGGGCCAATATACGTGCCTGGTCTTTTCCCTTCTCGGATTTTAGCCACTCAGCATAAATTGCTTTCGTCTTTTCAATATCAAAAATATCAGCATTTAGTTCATTGTGTTTCAACTGATAGAAATATGCTTTCTCAAAGTTTCCGGTCTTTTTATAGTTATCAGAAATGTTCCCATAAGCAAGCAGCAAAAGCTCTTTGCCACCCAGCTGCTCTGCAATTGTAAGGCAGGAATCCTGCAATGACATGGCCTTTTTAATTTTCCCCTGTTCTGAATAAACTGATGCCTTATTTATCGAGGCCAAAACAATTCCTTTGCTAAACTCGATTTTCCGGTATCCTTCAAGAGCTTTATCGAATTTTTCAAGAGCAAGGTCATAATTCATCTGCTTAAAGTAGGAATCCCCAATATTATTATTAATATCTGCGATTCCTCTATCATCTTTAATTTCTGTATATAATTCGAGTGCCTGGTTGTAATAATTCAATGCTTCCTTAAAATCATCCTTCTCACTTGCAACCCTCCCAAGATTGGTGAAATTCAACGCAATCTTTTCTCTATTACCGTTTTTTTGATTGATTTCCAGGCTCATAGAAAAATACCTCCTGGCAATTTCAAATTGATTATCGGCAAGATATACTCTACCCAGATTGTTGAAGATAGTTGATAGATGAGCCTGGTTATCGCTTTTCTCGCAGATTTCCATGGCTTTCAAATAATAATGGGCGGCAGAGTCATATTTTGATTTTCCATCAAAAAAGATACTGCCAATGCAATTATAATTTGCAAGGACCAAGGTTGATTCTTGTAACGGTATACAAAATGAAAGGCTTTTCTGGCAATAAAATAGTGCTAACTCATAATCACCTAATTCCTTATGAATATTTCCCAGGTTATAATAACCTTTTGCCAACCTCAGGCTATCATTCAATAAAAGAAACAGTTCCAGGTATTTTTCAGTATAACTCAGAGATGATTGAAGATCCAATTTTCCCCTGTAGATAAGACTCTTCAAATATAATGCATCTGCTTGGCCTTCAATGTAATTTAGGCGGGTCGAAAGATTGAATGCCTCCTCACAATAGTGCAATGCAGTGTCTAACTTTTTGGAACTTAATAAATTTTTAGTCAGGTTCACAAGGTTGACTGCTTTGTCAATATTTTCCGGCTGACGAGAGATGACCCGTGTAAGGCTGTCGGCCACCTGTGATTGCGGAAAGCCTTCACTATTAAGGCTTAAAAGAATTACAAGAAGAATTAACAACAGTATAGGAAAAAGAGATTTTCTTTTCATATAATTTGTATTTATAATCATTACCTTCGCCATACTGCATAGTAAAGGATATACTTTTCCCCTGAAGCACATTGTCCTTCTTATAAAACAAACAAACTCACATCTAGGAACTATCGGACGAGCATCACGGATCAACTATAATCCTAAATGATCTCAATAACTTCATCTTTTGAAATTGTAGATGTCACCTGGCCGCCTTTCGTGTTATCAGGTTTATATACAATTGTTGTCACACTGAATTCATTATTAGTCTTCACTCTTGCATCAATTTGAGCTTTTAAGTCCGTGATAATTTTAGCATTATTATCTGTAAGAACTCCTTGGTAAATAATTTTTTGTTCAATAATAATCGGGACCTCCACTAAAAAAGTATAAGTCCCTTCTGCTGTTTGATTTTTTACAACAACGAATTCCATTACCGTACTGAATGCACCTGCCGGAATTGAAGGTGGCGGCGGCTGCCGTAAAACAATGATTTCTCCATATGTCAATTCTACCTTAATGGAAGCAACAATGACTAAAAAATTATCTGCTTTTTTGTATCTGTAAGTGTACAGGTACTGTAACGGCTTGTACAATAATGATGATCCCATGGCTTTAAATTTTAGGTGGTTAATTAATTGGTTTTAAAATCGTGCAAAAGGTACAAAATTATTTATGTATAAACAAGTACTTTTTAGCTATTTTATCTCCCATCCCATTAATACCAAGGGTTACAGCAATTCTATATCTGAATTCTCCGATGCATTGATTCTGATTGCTTTTACCCAGCCCGGTAAATTCCTGATATAAATAACCACTTCCACTTCGAGATCTACATTGGTATACGCCTCATTGGTTTCATCCAATGTAAAATCCAGTTCGTAAATTCCGTCCGCCGGTTCTGATTCATAATCCCTGGGAATCAGCACCGGGTTGATCTTCATCTTTAACTCCGCGACTCCCCTGGCTTTAATTGCCAGTTTATCCTTCTCCGTACCGTCTTTTACGATCTGTATATCTTTAACAAATCTAATCTTATTTTTCATGCGCTGCAATATTATAAAGATTTCCAACTATAACAATAACAGAAAACCACTAAAAAAAAGTCTAGTGGTTTTCTGCTATGGATTCGCCTAAAACTCATCTTATTTTTGTGCCAAGGTCCTTGTCTGGTTTCAGCTATGCATCAACTACCCGATGATGGGTCCCTTAATAATCGCCGGAACTATTGGGTTGTTACGGTAATTTCCAAGGTAACCTCATCAGGAGTAAGGTTTCTCTAAAGTAGTAGGTGCTATTTTTAAAATTGAACGTGGAAATAATCCTTCCGATAAGTATCAAATCGATACAAGCGTCAATTAATCCGAATCAGCCAAACCAGCAGGAAGCCCGCCAAATCTGGCGGGCTTTTTAATTTTGAGTTTTAAATGTTTAATTTTAAGTTGCGGACTCATTTTATATTTCCTGCATTGGCAGGCTGAGTGCCAGTGTAAAGCTGATTTTCCTGGAAGTGTTGCTGACATCCATGAACTGGCCTGTCAAAGAACCTTCAAAATGTATATCGTCAATTTGTGTAATAGTCAAAACAGCATTGTCCTCCTGGAAGTTATAAATCTTGCCGTTAAAGTTTATTCCAAATCTGATCCATTGGCCTTCCGGGCTTGGAAACATGACCTGGGAGTATCCTGTATAATAAAAAAGAATGCTCATAACATTTTCACCCCCATTGGTCAGGTTATTGTCATCTCCAAGGACAAGATGGATATACCTTGTTGTTTCATCAACAGGTGACCAAAACCCCAGGTTCGGGGTGAAAGTATGACTATAGCCACTAAATTCACTTTCTGTAATTTGAAGGGTGTTTAATTCTTTGCCATTGCCGTCCTTCTTGCATGACCCAAGTATGGAAACGAAAATGAATAAGATGATGAACAGGAAAATCTTTTTCATACTATGATTATCTTAAAAATTCAAAATCACCGCTTTATGTAACAAAAATAATAAAAATACTATAGCCTTTTTGGGTTATCGCAAGGAGGATTCTGAGCAGTCTTTGCGATCTTATCAATATCTTTCCGACCTTTGCACAAAATTTGCTGACAAAGTGTCTGATAAACATTAATAAGAACCTTGGCAACAAAATTGCTCGTTCAATGTTCTAATTTTTAATAAATCAACTTATGATAGCACCAATCTGGATAATATTCGGCGTTTTTATGCTGTTGAGCTGGCTGATCTCCATGCAGCTCCGCTCTAAATTCAAAAAATATTCAAAAGTCCCCATTAATTACAATCTTACCGGAAAAGAGGTGGCTGAAAAGATGCTGAAGGAGAACGGCATCTTGGATGTCAAAGTGGTTTCCACGCCCGGTCAGTTGAGTGACCATTACAACCCGGTGAATAAGACGGTCAACCTAAGCCCTGACGTTTATAACCTGAGCAGTGTCGCTTCTGCTGCCATCGCCGCCCATGAATGCGGACATGCCGTTCAGCATGCCGCCGCTTACAGTTTCCTGCAAATGCGTTCAAAACTGGTTCCGGTGGTTAGCTTTACCTCAAGATGGATTCAGTGGGTATTGCTCGCCGGTATCCTCCTCGTTCAAACTATGCCTTCCATTTTATTAATTGGTATTATTCTTTTTGGCCTGACCACCCTGTTCAGTTTCATCACACTTCCGGTCGAGATCAATGCTTCAAAAAAGGCACTGGTATGGTTGAACACCAGCGGGATCACCAATGTTCAGAACCATGACAAGGCGGAAGATGCTTTACGCTGGGCCGCTTACACTTATGTTGTTGCGGCATTGGGGTCATTGGCCACTCTTCTTTATTATATCATGATTTTCACTGGAAGAAGGAACTAAAGCATTTTGCATTTAACATTGCGCATTTCGCATTTCTCATTTACAGTCTCTGACGACTAACGACTAACGACTGACGATTGACAACTATCGTCCAACGGGTTATTTTTTTTATTTACTTTGCTCAAAATTTTAGAAAATGATAGTAATCGGTGGGCGGGATATCTGCCTGGAAGATTTTCGGCAGATCATTTTTCATCAAGTGCCTGTTTTGCTTGATAGTGCTGCGCTTACTGCAGTCAGTGACTGTTTTCATTTTCTAAAGGAATTTTCTCATGACAAGATTATCTACGGCATCAATACCGGCCTGGGGCCGATGTCGCAATACAAAGTCAAGGAACAGGACCGGCTTGCTTTGCAGTACAACCTGATCCGGAGCCATGCTGCCGGCGCAGGCAGGCCTATTGAGGAGATCCACGTGAAAGCCCTGATGGTCGCCCGGCTCAACACCCTGATGAAAGGCTATTCCGGCATTCATCCTTCAGTAGTCGAATTACTCAGAGATTTTATCAACCACGATATCACGCCGGTTATACCGCGACATGGCGGCGTCGGTGCCAGCGGCGACCTGGTCCAGATTGCCCACCTGGCTTTAGCTCTGATCGGTGAAGGTGAAGTTACTGTTCACGGAAAGCTTTTGAATACATCCGAAGCATTGAAACAGGCCGGCCTGGAACCAATCAGCATGCATATCCGGGAAGCTTTGTCGCTGATCAACGGTACTTCCGCCATGTCAGGTATTGGCATTGTCAACGTGATCTATGCACGGCAACTGCTCGACTGGGCAGTAGGTGCCTCGGCACTGATCAACGAAGTCGTGGAGAGCTATGATGATCATTTCTCACTTGAGCTGAACCGTGTCAAATTGCATCCGGGCCAGATGGAAATCACCGGAAAGCTGCATAAGATACTTAACGATAGCCGCCTTACCAGGAAAAGAGCTGACGATTTGTTCAACGGCACTAACGGTGAGATCGTTTTCACCAAAAAAATACAGGAATATTACTCTTTGCGTTGTATTACCCAGATCCTTGGACCTGTCACCGATACCATTCATGGCGCTGAAACAGTCGTAATGAATGAGATCAACTCCGTTAATGACAATCCGGTGATCGACTTCCGTAACCGGAATGTATTCCATGGCGGGAATTTCCACGGAGATTACGTTTCTTTGGAAATGGACAAGCTGAAACTTTCCGTGACTAAACTTTCCATGTTAGCCGAACGGCAGTTAAATTTTTTAATGAACGATAAACTGAACGGCAAGCTTCCACCTTTCGTGAACCTGGGCGTCCTCGGGCTGAACCTTGGTATGCAGGGGGTCCAATTTACCGCTACTTCTACCGTTGCTGAAAACCAGGTCCTTTCCAACCCGGTTTATGTGCACAGCATCCCGACCAATAATGACAACCAGGACCTTGTCAGCATGGGGACAAACGCGGCGCTGATGACCTGCCAGGTTATAGAGAATAGCTACGAAGTGATGTCAATTCACCTGCTGACGCTGATTCAGGCCGTGGATTTCCTGAAGATGGAAGATAGAATGTCTACCTTCACCAAGGATCTTTATCACAAGCTGAGAGCAGAAGTCCCTGTGTTTAGTGAAGATCATGTGA
The DNA here is from genome assembly GCA_023229505.1 of Bacteroidales bacterium. Taxonomy (NCBI): domain Bacteria; kingdom Pseudomonadati; phylum Bacteroidota; class Bacteroidia; order Bacteroidales; species Bacteroidales bacterium. Next base: position 31,084 of record JALNZD010000021.1, read on the forward strand.
TGGCGCCGGATATCCGGAAGATGAAGGATTACATCAGCCATAACAGTTTGAATATCTGATGGAATGAAAAAATACGCACTGGTCACCGGAGGTTCAAGGGGAATTGGAAGGGCCATTTGCCTGAAATTGGCAGAGGCAGGTTACCCTGTGATCATCAATTATAAATCTAATGAAGCTGAAGCCAGGCATACGCTGGAGCTGATCATCAGCAAAGGCGGGGAAGCGGAACTTCTTCCTTTCGATGTTAGTGTAAAGGAAGAAACAGAAAAAGCACTGGAAAGTTGGGCAAATGCCCACCAGGAGGCTTACATTGCCTGCCTGGTCAATAATGCCGGAATCCGCCGCGATAATCTGCTTGTTTTTATGAGCGATTCCGAGTGGAAAGATGTACTGGAAACCAATCTGGGCAGTTTTTTTTACGTTACACGGAAGTTGGTAAAAGATATGATGGTCAACAAATACGGCCGGATTGTGAATGTTGTTTCCCTGTCGGGGATAAAAGGGTTGCCCGGCCAGACGAACTATTCAGCCGCCAAAGCAGGTGTAATTGGGGCTACAAAGGCCCTGGCGCAGGAGGTGGGGCGGAAAAACGTGACGGTTAATGCCGTCGCACCTGGCTTTATCAGAACTGAAATGACGAAAGATTTGGATGAAAAGGAGTATAAAGCCCTGATCCCACTGAACCGTTTCGGCGAAACGGAAGAAGTGGCCGAAGTAGTGGCGTTCCTGGCAAGTGATAAGGCATCATATATTACTGGGGAAGTGGTTTCGGTGAACGGAGGGCTATATACGTAAATTGAAAGTTGAAACTCAGAACTCAAAACTCAAAACTCAGAACTCAAAACTAAACATGCGTCGTGTCGTAATAACCGGAATGGGGATTTATTCGACGATCGGGATAAATCTCGATGAAGTCAGGGAATCCCTTTACCTGGGCAAATCCGGTATTGGTTTTGACCCATTGCGTAAGGAAATGGGGTTCCGGTCGGGCCTGACCGGGATCATTGAACGGCCGCAGCTCAAAGGTTTGCTCGACAGGCGGCAGCGGATAGGTATGGCGGAACAGGCCGAATATGCTTACATATCGACAGTTGAGGCACTAAAACAGGCAAATATCGATCAGGATTACCTGGAGAAAATTGAAGCCGGTATTTTGTTTGGCAACGACAGCTCTGCAGTCCCCGTTATAGAGACTATCGATATCATGCGGGAAAAGAAAGACACCGCGTTGGTCGGATCGGGATTGATCTTCCAGACGATGAATTCCACCATCTCGATGAATCTTTCGGTTATTTTCAAGCTTAAAGGGATAAATCTCACCGTCAGTGCTGCCTGTGCCAGCGGTTCTCACGCCATAGGCATTGCTTACTACTTGATCCGCAGCGGTTTGCAGGAATGCATCATCACCGGCGGCGGGCAGGAGGTCAACATGGAGTCGACGGGGAATTTCGATGCCCTGAATGCATTCTCTGTCAGGGAAAATGATCCTACATTGGCTTCCCGGCCATTTGACCGCGACCGCGACGGGCTGGTGCCAAGCGGCGGAGCAGCTACCCTGGTCCTCGAAAGTTTTGAATCCGCTAAAAAAAGGGGTGCTAAAATCCTGGCAGAAGTCATCGGTTACGGGTTTTCTTCCAACGGTGAACATATTTCCGTACCCAATCTCGATGGACCGGTAAAAGCTATACGGATGGCCCTGAAAGATGCGAACCTGATGGCAAAAGACATCGAATACATCAATGCCCACGCCACTTCCACCCCGGTAGGCGACGCCAAAGAAGCCGAGGCCTTGCACCTCGTATTCGGCGATTCAAAACCCCGGGTCAGCTCCACCAAATCGATGACCGGCCACGAGATGTGGATGGGAGGCGCCAGCGAGGTTGTCTATTCCATCCTGATGTTGCAGAATGGCTTCATCGCTCCCAATATCAATTTCGAAAACCCGGATGAATGCTCCGCAAAGCTGAATATCGCGGCAAAAACCATCCATCAAAACTTCAATATCTTCCTTTCCAACGCCTTTGGGTTCGGTGGTACGAATTCTACCTTAATCGTAAAGGGAATCGGTCATTAGGTAGTCATAAAGTAGTCATAAAGTAGTCATTAAATAATTTGACCGCCGACCACCGACTGCCAACCGCCGACTGCCTACTGCCAACTGCCAACTGTCCAACTAAAAAATTTCCTCAATTTGTTCAAATTTTCACTACTTTTGTATCGTGGAAAAGCGTAAAAGTTCCCGGAACATGGAGAAGACTATTATAATCGGAGAAATTAATGGTTTTTTAATCGAAGAGTTTGAGATTGAGCAGCATATGATCAAACCGGAAGCTTCCTGGAAAGAAATCGGCATCGACAGCCTCGATTTCGTGGATATCGTGGTGATCATCGAGAAAAGCTACGGTTTCAAACTAAAAGGCGAAGAAATGGCTACCATCAAAACACTCGGTCAGTTTTACGATCACGTTTACCAGCGCATCCAAAACCAGAATTAGCCATGGCCACCTGGCAAGGTAAAACGCGGGGAGGACTGCTCGGCCATCAAATCTTCGTTTTTATCCTCCGCTACCTTGGTCTGAAACCTGCATATTTTTTGCTTCGTTTTGTTTCTTCCTATTATTTTATCTTTTCCCGTAAGTCGAACCGGCATATCTACGCCTATTACAAGGAAATTCTTCATTATTCTTCCTTTATTGCACGCAAGGCAGTTTATCGGAATTATTACATCTTTGGCCAGATACTGATCGATAAAGTGGCGATCTATTCCGGTCTGGTGGATAAATTCACTTTCGACCTGGAAGATGAAAAGCACCTGGCAGCTATGGACAAAGGTGGATTCATGATCAGCGCCCATATCGGCAACTGGGAAATGGCCGGTAAGAAATCGGACCGGATCGATAAAACCATGAACCTGGTGATGCTCGATGAGGAACACCGCCGGATCAGGCATTATCTTGATTCGATCATGAAAGAACGGAATATCCGCATCATACTGCTGAAAGATGATCTTTCACACCTGATCGCAATCCGGCAGGCACTGGATAAAAGTGAACTGATTGCAATCCACGGCGATCGCTTTATGGAAGGAATGAAAACCCTCACAGCGAAGTTTTTGGGAAAAGATGCCTGCTTCCCGGAAGGACCATTCTACCTGGCCCTTCGAATGAATGCCCCGGTAAGTTTTGCTTTCGCGATGAAGGAAGGCCCTTCGCATTATCATTTTTATGCAACGCCTCCTAAAATCTACAACCTGCCGGAAGGAAAACGGATCAGCCGGGAGCACCTGATGCCAATTTTACTTGATTACATCCGGGCAGTGGAAACGATGCTGAAAAAATATCCTGAGCAGTGGTTTAATTATTATGAGTTCTGGGGATAGAAGACAGAAGACAGAAGTCAGAAGATAGAATAAATTAATTGAAAATCGACAATGAAAAAGATTCTCATCGTCTATTACACGCAAACCGGTCAGCTAAGAGAAATCGTTGATGCCATCACTGGTCCTTTGAAGAATGAATGTCATCTTTTTTTTGAAGAACTGAAACCGGTTCCCGCATATCCTTTCCCATGGAACGGCATGCCTTTCTTCCAGGTTTTCCCGGAATCGGTGAAAGAAATTCCCTGTGAACTGGAGCCATTCCAAAATAACCCTGATGAAGATTACGATCTGATCATCCTGTCTTACCAGGTTTGGTACTTATCTCCTTCAATCCCTATAAGTTCATTCCTCCAAAGTGAAGCAGCAGGAAAGTTATTTAAAAACAAGCCTGTTATTACGGTCCTGGGAGCCAGGAACATGTGGATCATGGCGCAGGAACGGGTCAAATCGAGGATCAGTGAACTGGGTGGCAAACTGGTCGGCAACATCGTGCTGGCTGACCCTGCACCGAACCTGGTCAGCGTAGTGACGATCGTCCGTTGGATGATGAAGGGAGAAAAAGCCCCGTTTAAGTGGTTCGGGATGAAATTTCCACCGGCAGGTGTGCCACAAAAAGATATTGACAATGCTTCTTCTTTCGGGGCAATTATTAAAGAATCGCTGAAAGCCGGTGATCCTGGTCATTTGCAGCAGAAGCTTGTGAAGGCAGGCGCTGTGAAAGTCGATCCGGTTCTGATGAATATTGAGAAGCGCGGAAAGATGATGTTTGGCATCTGGGCTAAAATGATCCTGAAAAAAGGCGCATATAATGATCCGGCAAGGGAAGGTAGGCTGAAAGGATTTAAATATTATCTTTTTACCGTTATCTATTTAATCTCCCCGATGGTTTCATTTCTTTTTTGGTTGATATTCAAGCTGAATCCCAGGGCAGCGAAAAAAATCATTAAAAAGTATACGGGTGTTTAGCTCCGGGATTCCATCCCGGAAAATTTTTATCTTTGCCCCCTCATTTACTCTTTGAAGCTGTCTGAATATGATTAACGAAGTCTATATTACACGTTTAGCAAAATTTCTGCCAAACCTTCCGGTTGAAAACGACCAGATGGAGCAATTCCTTGGCATGGTTGATGGAAAACCATCCAGGGCGAAACGGATCATCATGCGGAACAACCAAATAACCAACCGCTATTATGCTTTAGATCAACAAGGACGGCCGACACACAACAATGCTCAGCTAACGGCTGAAGCCATCCGGGGACTTTTCGATGAACAAATTACCATAAATGATATCGACCTGCTGGCATGCGGAACTACTTCCCCGGATCAAACCCTGCCGTCGCACACTTCCATGGTCCATGGCGAACTGGGTGGCAAACCGCTGGAGATCATCTCCCCTGCCGGTTCCTGTGCCACAGGCATGCACGCGATGAAATACGCCTTCCTGGCAGTTAAATCAGGCGAAAAAAGCAACGCCGTTTGTGCAGGATCTGAGGCATTTTCCTCTTTCATGCTGTCACGTAACTTTGAGAAAGAAACCGAAAAGCTCCACTTGCTGGATCAGGAACCTATCCTGGCTTTTGAAAAAGATTTCCTTCGCTGGATGCTTTCCGACGGGGCCGGAGCCGCCATGCTCCAAAACAAGCCAAACCCTGACGGTCTTTCTTTGCGTATCGACTGGATTGAATCCATATCCTATGCTAACCAACTCGAAACCTGCATGTATGCCGGTGGAGAAAAACAGGATGACGGCCAGATCAAAGGATGGAGGGAATTTGAGGCCGAAGAACTTCTATACCGTTCCTTGTTTACGCTCCACCAGGATGTAAAACTGCTCGGTGAAAATATCGTCCGGATGGGTAACCTTTTCCTGGCCGACATCGTGAAAAGAAGGAACATTAACCTGGATGAGATTGATTACCTCCTGCCTCACATTTCTTCTGAATATTTCCGTTACCGCATCGATGCTGACAGCCTCGAGAAAGGTGTACATATCCCCCAGGAAAAATGGTTCACCAACCTGGTCCGGTTAGGGAACGTGGGAGCAGCATCCATCTATTTCATGATGGAAGAAATTTTCCACTCCGGCCTCCTGAAAAAAGGACAGAAACTTCTGCTAGGTGTTCCTGAAAGTGCAAGATTTTCATACGTTTACGGGCTTTTGACCGTAGTTTGATATCTTTGCTTATCTTTGCCTCCTTTACCTGAACCTGAGTTCCTTCTATGTTAATTTCTGAAGAAAATATCCTGGAACTGATCCCTCAGCGCTACCCTATGGTGATGATAGACAACCTGGTAACCTGTGATGAAAAGCAAGCAATATCAAAGCTCAACATCCGCCGGGAAAATCTTTTTCTGAACAGTCATGGATTGACTTCAGCGGGTATGATGGAGGCGATGGCACAGACTGCGGCCGCCAGAACGGGATACCTGATGAAAAATCAGCCGGAAAGTGAGAACATAAAGATCCCGATAGGTGTCATCGGAAGTATAAAAAACTTCAGGATGAATTTTCAGCCCCTCATTGGATCGGTCATCGTCACTACCGTAAGCATTGAGCATGAAGTGCTGCAGGCAACGGTTGTAAAAGGAAAAGTTGAAATGAATGGGGAACTTGCTGCAGAAAGTGATATGCAGATTTTTTTAACCGAAGATCAACCAGTATAACCATGAAAAAAAAGGAAGTCCCGCAGGATGAGGGACTGACGGAAGGACTGTTTGAAGATGTTTGCTATGCACTGGACGAAAACGGTAATTATACCGTCGTCCCCAGTACCGGCTGGCAGCCTAAAACGGATGCCATGCTGCAGGCCTGGGATGTTATCCATGAAAAGGTGGAGCAGGTCAGGCAGCGTGTGTTATCCGGAGAACTCAGCCCTATCGCTTATTACATGGAAAAAAACATTATGGACCTGAGGCTGCTGGCCGATTATGCCGGTTTGCCAAAAAGAAAGGTCAGAAAACATCTCAAACCAGATCACTTCAATAAGTTAGACGACCAAATCCTGATGCGTTATGCGGAAACCTTCGGGGTCAGTGTTGAAATGTTGCGTAATTTCCGTGAAACTTTGAAAGATAAATGAGCAAGAACGCGTATCAAATCGATTTTAACCATCAACAGGCGGCCCATTGTGAAAATGGAGTCACCTCCAACCTTCTGCGCCATTACCAGATCAAGCTGAGCGAGCCGATGGTATTCGGCATTGGATCGGGTCTTTTCTTTTCCTACATGCCATTCATGAAGCTGAATGACTTGCCGGTGGTATCGTTCAGGCCATGGCCGGGACAGATCTTCAACCGGATAACAAAACGGCTCGGTTTGAAGATACAACGGTTCAAATATAAAGACCAGGCTGAATCCATGGAGGCATTAGACCGGAACCTTCAGCAAGGTATCCCTACCGGCTGCCTGGTCGGGGTTTATCATCTCACTTATTTCCCGCAGGCTTACCGTTTTCATTTCAATGCCCATAATATTGTGGTTGTCGGGAGGGAAAACGGCGAATATCTGGTGAGCGATCCCATCATGCCCAATATTGAGCGGCTGAGCCATCATGATCTCCAGCGCGTGCGCTTTGCAAAAGGAACCTATCCTCCTAAGGGAAGAATGTATTATATCAGCGAGACTCCATCTTCATATAATCTCAAAGAAGCTATTGTCAAAGGCATACAACAGGTCTGCAAGGATATGCTGGGCATCCCCATTCCGCTTTTCGGCGTAAAAGGCATTCGATATTTAAGCAGGCAGATGAAGAAATGGCCGCAAAAACTGGGCGAAAAGCGGGCCGCATTGTACATGGGCCAGGTCGTCAGGATGCTGGAGGAAATTGGTACCGGTGGGGCAGGTTTCCGTTTCATCTATGCGGCTTTTCTGCAGGAAGCTGCACGTGAACTGGAGCAACCATGGTTGAACGATATGTCGAAGGAGATGACCGAAGCGGGTGACCGTTGGAGGGAGTTTGGTGTCATTGCCGGACGGATCTTCAAAAACCGGGCAGGCCAGGAAGATAGTTATATTGCCGCCTCGGATGTTCTCCTTGATATCGCTGACCGTGAAGAGAAAATATACCGGAGATTACGTCAAATCAAACTCTCCTGATGCCCCTCCATCCTGCCATCGAAATCCATGATCTCATTAAAATTTACAAGGGAACTGATGAACCCGCTTTAGACGGGGTGAGTCTGATCGTGCCTGAAGGTGAGATTTTCGGCTTGCTTGGACCTAATGGAGCCGGGAAAACAACCACAATAAATATCGTTTGCGGCATTCTTTCCGCTACTGCGGGAAGTGTAACGGTTTCCGGATGGGAATCTGAGCAGAACAGGGAGGAAATTAAACACATCATCGGGGTGGTGCCACAGGATATCGCCCTCTACCCGACCCTCACGGCCCATGAAAATTTGTATTTCATCGGGAGCATGTATGGCTTACGGGGAAAACGGCTCAGGGAGCGCGTTAACCAATGTCTTTCCCTGTTCGGCCTGGAGAAATACGGGAACCGTCTCATCCGGACGTACTCCGGCGGGATGAAACGCCGCATCAACCTGATTGCCGGCATCCTGCACGAGCCGCGTATCCTCTTTCTCGACGAACCTACCGTAGGTATTGATGTCCAATCCAGGACTGTGATCATCGAATACCTGAAAAAACTGAATAAGGAAGGGACAACCATCATTTACACGTCTCATTACATGGAAGAGGCTGAACAATTATGTTCCCTCATCGCCATCATCGACCAGGGTAAGATCATCATCCAGGGCCGGCCTTTGGAAATGATCACAAGCCGGCCGGGTTACCACAACCTGGAGAGCATCTTCCTTCATATGACCGGTAAAAAACTAAGGGATCACTGATGTACAGGCTGCTGGCTTCCATAAAAAAAGAATGGCTGATCCTGGTGCGCGACTGGGCAGGCCTGGGTTTGATCTTCATGATGCCGATTGTCCTCGTATTAGTCATGACCCTGATCCAGGATGCCTCATTCCGTAAATTGGATGAAACAAAAATAACCCTTTTATACCTGGACGAAGACCATGACACCCTTGGCATCCAGGTAAAGAACGGGTTGGTAAAAGCAGAATATTTCGAAGTGATTACCAGCCTGGAAGACCGGGAACTGGATGAAAAAGCCGTCCTGGGCCAGGTTGCACAGGGGAATTACCAGATAGGCATAGTGATTCGAAAAGGTTCGACAGATGCCATCCGGACCCGGGGGCAGCAAATGGTCCAACAAACCATTTTTGGGCTTGATGCCGGAACCGTTGCAGACACCACGGTGAAGGCAAGGATCATCATTTACTATGATCCGGCCATGAAAAACTCTTTCAGGCTGACGGTGCGGAATGCCCTGGAGAACTTCACTTCGAAGATCGAAGCAGGTATCATGTTCCAGGCACTCTCTGCCGAGCTGGCACAGTATCTGCCGGAACCCCCGGCACCAATGTCCGGCGCCGGCAGCAGCATCAGCTATGAAGAAATTTATGCCACGGATGCGTATTCGGAGATCATCCCCAATTCAGTCCAGCACAATGTGCCGGCCTGGACCATCTTTGCGATGTTTTTCATCATTATCCCCTTAACAGGAAACCTGATCAAGGAAAGGGAAAGCGGACTGGCCACCCGGTTACTTGTCATGCCCGGAAACCAGCTCCAGGCATTGGGAGCAAAGGTGACCGTCTATGTGATGGTGGGGCTGGTCCAGTTTATCCTGATGCTGATCTTAGGTAAGCTGGTACTTCCGTTGTTCGATCTGCCTTCCCTGGTTTTAGGGCCCCAAAAGCTTGCCCTGTTCCTGATGGCGCTGGCTACAACGCTCGCGGCTACCGGTTACAGCGTGCTGGTGGGCACCGTAGCCCGCACGCACGACCAGGCAGCCGTTTTCGGAATGGTATCGGTGATCATCCTCGCTGCCATCGGCGGCATCTGGGTGCCGGTATTCATGATGCCAAACCTGATGCAGGCAGTGAGTATTATCTCACCTCTGAACTGGAGCCTGGATGGGTTTTATCAAATCCTGCTCAGGGGCGGAGGGGTAAGGGAGATCGGAGCTAACCTTGCTGCTTTGATCGCTTTTTTTGCCATAAATTTGACCGCTGCGATTTGGGTTAGTGGCAGGCGGGTGAGACTGTAGGAATATTCGAAACAATGATATACGATATTCGATATTCGAATTAAAACAACAAATTATCTGATAACCACTAACCACTAACCACTAACCATTAACCAATGAAAAATGACCAACTCATATCAACCATTGAATTCCCGGTGCGCTTCAGCGAGGTCGACTCGATGCAGATCGTCTGGCACGGGCATTATGTGAAATATATGGAAGAAGGCCGGGAGGATTTTGGCAGGAAATTCGGCATCAACTATATGAGTATCAAAGTAAACGGTTATATGGCGCCGATAGTGAAGCTGACATGTGATTATAAAAAAACACTTTCTTACGACGATCATGTGATTGTGGAAACGCGTTATGTCGACAGCGACGCCGCCAAAATCATCTATTCCTTTAAAATTTTCCGTGCATCCGATAAGGAACTGGTGGCCACAGGCGAGAGCGTCCAGGTTTTTCTCGACATGAACCACGAGCTGGTTCTGACCGTTCCGCCATTCTTCGAGGCCTGGAAAAAAAAGTGGGGCTTACGTTGAGATTGTCTAATTTTACCCGCCAAAACCGGGGCTATGCGCAGGGTATATTTCGGAGCCGATCATATCATCACTTCCTTAGGGTTCACAACTGAAGAGAACGCCAGGCAGATTCAGGCGGGAATTTCCGGTATTAAAGTTTTGGAAGATAAAAGCCTGTTCCCCGGTCCGGTAACTTTTTCAGCAATCAATACGAAAGAACTTGACCGGCGCTTCGATGAAACCCGGAATAAAATAAACATTCCGTCATCTTCACTAAATTACACCCGGCTTGAGAAAATGTTCCTGACTTCCATCGCCGGGGCGCTGGAAAATTCCCATGTAGATCCGCGAAATCCCCGCACCATCATGATCTTTTCGACGACCAAGGGAAACATCGATCTGCTGGATCTTACAATAGCTAAAGCTGTTGGCTGTTCAAGGATTTACCTTTGGCAGTTAGCCGATTTTATCGCGGGGCATTTTAATCACCCGAACCGTCCTTTAGTGATCAGCAACGCCTGCACCTCCGGCTCGGTGGCCATCATGGCAGCAGCCAGGCTGATCGCTTCAGGGCAATATGACCATGCCATAGTTTCTGGTGGGGATATTGTTTCGGAGTTTGTCATTTCCGGTTTTCAGTCGTTCCAGGCCTTGAGCCCCGAAGCTTGCAAACCTTTTGATATCGACCGTACAGGTCTTTCGCTGGGTGAAGGTTGCGGAACCGTTGTTTTAACCAGTGATCAAGCCCTGGGAGGCGAAGGAAAGCCAATTGTTTACCTGGGCGGCGCCACCAGCAATGATGCTAACCATATTTCCGGCCCTTCCCGGGATGGAGAAGGACTTTACCTTTCCATTGCCGCTGCGATGAAAGAAGCCGGTGTAACGGCTGATGATCTTGATTTCATCTCGGCCCATGGCACGGCAACTCCTTACAATGACGAGATGGAGTCCCTCGCATTAGCATGGGCCGGGCTGGACCAGGTTCCTGTTAATAGTTTCAAGGGCTATATAGGTCATACCCTCGGTGCGGCCGGCGTAATTGAAACTATTCTTTCTGTTTACTCAATCCGGAAGGGTATTCTTTTCAAATCGGCAGGTTATCAAAAAAACGGTGTCTCCAAGCCATTGAACGTCATCACCGGAAATATTCACAAACCTGTCAGACGGATATTGAAGACCGCATCGGGGTTCGGCGGGTGCAACGCAGGGTTAGTTATTGGTTATTAGTTCCACCGTTTCACTGTTCCACCGTTCCACCGTTTCACCGTTTCACTATTCCAAGTTTCAAGTTTCATGAAATGATATGTACCTTTGGACGATGAAGATTACTATAATCGGTGCAGGGATTTCTGGTTTATCAGCCGGTTGTTATTTGCAGATGAACGGTTTTGAAACGGAGATCTTTGAGAAACACTCAAAACCGGGAGGTCTCTGCACCAGTTGGAAGGTCGGGGAATATACGTTCGACGGCTGCCTCCACTGGCTCCTGGGATCGAACAACAGCAATCCGTTCTACAAATTATGGTCGGAGCTCATTGATATGGAATCAGTTGAATTTGTCAGCCACGAGGTGCGGGTTGACATCGAAGTGGAACACAGCACGGATAAATATGGCAGCAGGGTATTTCATCTTTATACCGATTTGTCGCGGCTGGAGAATTACATGGTGGACATCGCACCTGAAGATGCTGTCCGGATTAAAAAGCTGATCCGTTCAATGCGCAGGATCCAGCGCTACGAGATGCCTCCGGAGATAAAAACCTTGCCGGCTTTTTATTCAATGAAGCAAAAGATCGGCATGATAAAGCATCTCCCGCTGCTGTTTTTCATGCTCAGGAACCGGTATGTAACGAATTTTTCCTTTGCTGAAAAACTCAGGAACCCATTTCTCAGGGAAGCATTCCGTATGATCTATGATGGCGAGGAATTTCCTCTAATTATTATCACGATCCCCCTGGCGTTTTCCGACCTGAAAGGGACCGGTTATCCCGTGGGCGGCTCCCTCCGTTTTTCGAAAAGGATCGAAGAAAAGTACCTGTCACTGGGGGGGAAGACCCATTATAATTCAGGCGTCAAAGAGATCCTGGTAAAAAATGACAGCGCAACAGGAATTCTTCTGGAAGACGGCCGGGAGATCGCATCGGATATTACTGTTTCTGCCGCCGACTGGTATTTTACCGTATTCAAGGCCCTGAAAGGTAATTTCACGAATAAGAAAATACTGGATCTCCGCGATGGGAAAAGCTTTCAGGTCTATTATTCAGTGATAAATGTGTCACTTGGAATTTCCCGGCCGCTCAGCGACCTACCGCATTTCTCAAGGTTTCCCATCCCAAAGGAACTCGTATCGCCCGATGGCACTATCTATACCAGGATGGAGTTACACGTTTATAATTATGACCCCACCCTGGCCCCGGCAGGAAAGACCTGCGTATCGGTCAGCTTTTATACACGGAAAGGCGAATTCTGGATAGATCTTTACAGGAACGATCGTCAAAAATACGAAAAGGCCAAAAGTGAGTTTGCCGAAGAGGTGATCGATATCCTCGAATGGAAAACAGGAAGGATAAAAGAATTTGTTGAGGTGATCGATGTTCTTACGCCGGCGACCTTCCACCGCTATACAAATAATTGGAAAGGCAGCACGCAAGGGTGGCTGCCGGGAAAGAACATCATGGCTTCTTCACCGGTCGGATTTGAATTACCGGGTTTGAAGAACTTTTTTTATACCAGCCACTGGTCGTTTCCCGGCGGGGGACTACCGGTAGCGATCAAGACAGCCCGTGACCTGGCACAGGTAATCTCCCGGAAGTACCATAAAATCAAGTGATTTAGTCTACTGACCTCTCCCCCGGGAAGGTATATCATAAGTCATGATTTTTTATACTATGATTCTCCTCCTTAATGGTTAAAAGCAATCCTGACTTCTTACGACGACCGGTTCTGGATAAATCCCAGGAAATTATCTTTGTGAATGATATTTATTTCAGCACCGGGATATGCAGTTATAAATGCCGTCGTACCCCTGACTTTGCCGGTCTCCTTCCATTTAAACTCAAATGCGTGAAGTTTACCGTCATATTCTTCAATATAATCGATCTCTTGCTGCCGGTTTGTACGCCAGAAATATACGTTTCGAAAAAGTCTGTGGTATTCATTATTTTTTAATCGCTCTGATATCATCAAATTCTCCCACAATGCTCCTGTATCATTACGTAATAACAAGTGACTGAACTGGTTGATGACAGCATTCCTGATGCCATTGTCATAAAAATAAATTTTCTTCGATCGTTTGAGTTCACTCCTCAGGTTGCCCGAAAAAGAAGTCAAACGGAAAATGATAAAGGCCTCTTCTAACAGATAGATATACCTTTCAACGGTTTCCTTATCGGCTTGAACAAGAATAGCCAATTCCCGGTTTGAAACCTGGTTCCCCAGCTGAAAGGCCAGTGCTTTAACCAATTTTTCCAATATTTCAGGTCTCCTGACTTCCCTGAGCGCAAAAACATCCTTATATAAATAATCTGAAATTAATTCAGACAGAACTTCTTTTTCACTACCGGCACGATTGATCACCTCCGGGTAAGAACCATATATCATACGGGTTTCCAACGATCGGACCAGCTCAAGTTTATTCTTATAATCAGCCAGTTCTTCCAATGATATTGGGTAAAGTTTAAACGTCCACTTTCTTCCTGTAAGGGATTCTTTTATCTTATCCGTGAGTTCAAAAGAGCTTGAACCTGTTGCAGCCAATTGTGTATCAGGGCAATTGTCGTGTATGATCTTCAATGTTAATCCTGAATTTTCAAGTCTTTGGGCTTCATCAATAATCACAAGCATCTCCGGCTGGAAAAGTTCTTTTGCCCGTGAAGAGTTGATGCCGTTCAAAAGCGCCCTGTCTTCCGGATTGTCAGCATTTAACCACAGGCTTTTACCCCCGTGGTTTTGTTGAATGCTGCTCATCAGTGTGGTTTTGCCAACCTGCCTCGGGCCAAGTAAAAGGATTGTTTTACCTGTAAATAATCTGCCGGTAATCAGCTCTTCCAGTTTTCTTTTTATCATATTAGTGGTTATAACCGACAAATATACATATTTATGTCGGATTAAACCGATATTTTTACGGTAAATTTTAACCGCAGAGAACTCAGAGGAGGCACAGAGGATGCAGAGAAGGGAACTTACTAATCAGGCAAGGAGGCTTGAGGCAGAAAGAGAATCATTCAATCTCAATCTTATCAATCTCTTTCATAATCCTGTCTGTTTCGGTTAGAGCGACGATGATCTTCTATTTTTCGTAGTACCATTATATTGAGCCTACGATTTTTTAACCTCTCATCCCAACAACCACTTCCAAACAGGTATAACCTGAATAGTACATTCATTGAGCTTTATTATCTCTTCTTCGTCTTCTGTTATGATCAATCCGTTGGTAAGATCATATTGCTGCATAGCTTCCAACAAACCATTTATTTCCCTGCTTTTGGTGTCTGAATTTTCAATGGACTGGCAAACCTGAAAGGCATTTATTATCTTCCCGTTTTCCCGGATGATGAAATCACATTCCTGCTTGTTTTTGTGATAATAAATTTCGTGTCCCTTTCTTTTTAGTTGAAGAAAAACAACGTTCTCCAATTGCCGTCCGAAGTTGTCACTGAATTGAAAAGATACAGAATTCGCCAGTCCGGTATCGATGGAATATATTTTTTTTGGATTTGCAAGTTGTTTTTTTAAGGAGAAGTCAAATTTATTGATGGAGAATATCAAATATGCATTTTCAAAATAACTGATATATTCTTTTACCGAGATGGCATTTGACAAACCAAATACATTTTTCAAACCATTATAGCTGATCTCCTTTGAGATATTGCTTATCAGAAAATGAATCATCTCTGTGATTGTCTTGACATTTCTGATATTGTACCTTGCAATCACGTCTTTGTATATAATATTTTCATACAGGTTCTTAAGATACTGGAGATGGGATGTTTGTAGGAATTCCGGAAACCCCCCATTCAAAATATAATTTCTGAAAGCTTTTTTCAATTGGGTTGATTTTTCCGCAGAATAGAAATCGTTTTTTTCAAGTTGAATTCCTTTAAATCGCAAATATTCATTGAATGAAAATGGAAACAACTCGGTCTGAATATTTCTCCCTGTAAGATGGGTGCCGAGTTCTTTGCTTAGCATGGTAGCATTGGAACCGGTGATATATATTTTATTGCCCTCGTTATACAAGCGCCTTACAAATCTTTCCCATCCATCAACATTTTGAATTTCATTGAAATAGTATGTATTTTCGGGTTCGTACAATTCGTGAAAAGCTTCATTTAGTTTTTCAAAATCATCATTTGAAAAACCAACCAGGCGATTATCATCAAAATTGATACTATAGTTCTTCTCTGGGTTATTTTCCCTGATATGCTGAACCAGGGTGGATTTTCCACACCTCCTGATGCCTGAGACAATCTGAATAAAAGGATCATTATACCCGCCTTCTAAGGATATTGTCTTGTCCCGCTGAATGAAATTGATACTCTTAGTTACCTCATTCTGAGCAACAATTACTTTTTTTATTTCTTCTTTGTTCATTTTACTACTAATTAGCAATTAGCAAAATTAATAAATATCACTAATTAATAATTAGTAAAATAAATTAAGAGATTGAATTTTTTCTATTGATGATTTTTAAATCTCCGTGTCTTCTCTGAGTTCTCTGCGGTTTTTAAAATTTAACCACAGAGAACTCAGAGGAGGCACAGAGGAAGCGGAGAGGGAAGCTTACTTATTCAGGCAAGGAGGCTTGAAATGAATTGTGGATAGCTGATGAGGGCACTAATAGAAGCATGAATTTTGCCCTTTCGTCTAAATCGGCATCCCAAACGCGATAAAGAACCCATTGGTGCCTATTGAAGTAAAGGCATATTCAAGCCGGATGACAAGATCGTAGTAACTGACAAAATCGAGCCCTAATCCCCAGCTGAATAACATTTTGTTGTCATAAGGATTTCCGCTGGAAAATTTATTCGCCACATATCCGCAATCTCCGAAGGCATTCAGGTAAAAGGCGTACTGCAATGATTTGAACTTGGTTTTTTCCTGCCCCGGCTTTACTTTTCTCACATTTGGTTTTACCAGCTCGTATTTGACATTACTTCTGAAATAATACATCTGGTCACCTTTGAGCGTATAAAGATCATACCCCCGGATGAAATCCTTTTTGTAAGTCATATTCTGCTGGTAATAATAAGGATAGTTCTCCCCGGATGAATTGACCGCTTTGACCATCTCGGCAATATAAAACTTCCGGCTCACAGTCTGGTAGAAATGAAAATCAATTCCATAGTAAAATATATCCACATCCCTGGAAATAATGCCCAATCCTTGCTTATCGATAAAAACCCTTAATAAATTACCTTTTAGCGGATAAGAATGACTGTTCCTCGAATCATAATAATAATCAGCGTAAAGGCTCAGCGAAGTATTAGATTTCTTGTTACCGGCCAGGAAATTGGTATCAAGGCTGAACAGGGAGTCGGAGACCCTGACCCATTCCCCGCTTAGTTTTAGTGTGGAATAATTGTATAGCCCGGGCCTGAAAGTAAATGTAAGGTTGAACTTCACATCCTGCATGCTGTTGCTGGCATAAATCATCTCCCGTTTATTATCACGGGAGGCATATTCCACCGAATACATATTCTGGTAAACGGCACCTGTCCTCATTCCAACTTTCTGACCTTTACCGATCCATGGAATATAATATCCCAGACCGAATGAATAAGATTTGCCAAAAAAAAACGTTACCGAACCCTGGTGGCTCAGCCCCCAGAGGTTATTATGGCTGAAGAAGAGGCCCATACTTAAAGATGACCAATCCGGATCACGCAGCCATTCGTTAAAGTTGGGTTCATTCAGTTTTATTTCAGGAAACAACCACCAATAGTGGCGTTCATTGACATCAACGTGCAATTTGTAGTTGTTACCTTCAATTTTTTCAAGCGACAGATCGGTAGTCAGGAACAACTTGGTATTGATGATATTTTCCCTGCTATACCCCAGTCTTAACTTAAGTTCGCTTGAATCGCCCATGGCAAACCGTTTCCTTCTCAAATCCAACTTTCTGTCTTTCTCATAAGTCGCCAGGCTATCGCCGATTTTAAAATCCAGTTCCCTGGCAATGATCCGGTCTCTGGTGAGTTTATTCCCGGTAATGGTCACACCGGAAATTTTAATATAAGGGTAATCCATCGTGTAGGGCATGTGGACAGCGCCGTCCTTGTTTTGCGCCAGGAGGTGATTTGAGAAGCAGACAAGGGTGAAAAACATGATGATTACTCTTATTTTCATGAGTTTAATTTCTCATTAAAATGGATAAACAAATATACATTTAAAATGAAACAGGGTTTCCAACCCTCGGGTCTCCAACCCTCTTTTTTTGTACATTCGCCCCGTTATTCATGGAGAAACCATCATGATCATCACCCGTTACTGCTCGATCAACCCGGAACAGGTATCCGTTAATAAAACCATCCTGCTCAAAAACCCGGATTCAGATAAGAAAAACCTGCTGAAGACACTCTATCGCCATCTTTATATCCAATATCCCAAGTTTTTCAAAATGGATCCCCTGAGCAAGCTGGCATTCCTCTCTGCCGAGATCCTGCTGAGAGATATGAATGTGACCACCCGGTACCCTTCGGAAGAGATTGGCATGATCCTGCTAAATTCTACTTCTTCCCTTGAAACTGATGAGAAACACCAGGAAAGCATCAACGACCGCGGGAATTATTTCCCCAGCCCGTCGGTCTTTGTTTACACCCTCCCCAATATCATGGCCGGGGAAATTGCCATCAGGCATAAGATCAAAGGAGAAAATGCTGTTATTATCAGGGAAAAGCCGGATGTCCAGACTATTTTTCAGCTGGTCGATGAACTTTTTTCACGGAAGAGAGTTAGTTGTTGCATAGCCGGTTGGGTTGAATCTTACCACGACAGGCTGTCGTCGTGCCTGATGCTGATAGAAAATGAAGAAATGGCAAAAACATATATAGAACCAGAGGAAATCATTATCTTTGACCCCTCAAATATTGAACGAATCTTTAAAGAGGTTTTATTGGATGGAAGAACTGACGGAAAAGCTTAAAAAAGAGATTATTGAGGTTTTAAACCTTGAGGATATTAAACCTGAAGACATTGACGTGGATGCCCCTCTTTTCGGCGACGGGCTGGGACTGGATTCCATCGACGCACTGGAACTGATCGTTCTCCTCGAAAAAAATTATAGCATCAAGATCGAAGATCCTAAGGAAGGGCGTAAGATATTCACCTCAGTCCGCACCATGGCTAACTTCATCCTCGAGCACCAAAAAAAGTAAGCTGATGGCAGAAAGGGTTTTTGTCACCGGCATCGGGATCATCTGTGCCATCGGGAAAAACACCGGCGAAACCTTTGCATCCCTTCGGGCCACCCGATCAGGCATCAGCCATCTTTCTATCCTTGATTCTATCCACCGCGATACCCTCCCGGTGGGCGAGATCAAACTGACTAACAAGGAGCTGGGCGCCCTGGCCGGGATCAGCGACCCGGATATGTTCCCACGCACCGCCCTGCTGGGCCTCATCGCCGCCGGAGAAGCCGTTAAAAATGCAGGTATCGACCCAAAAGACAATAATTTCCGCACAGGGGTCATTTCTGCCAGCACCGTCGGAGGAATGGACAAGACCGAGATCAATTACCGGAACTACCACCTTGGAGCGCCTTATAACAATTTTGTCCTGACACATGACTGCGGCGACAGCACGGAAAAAATCGCCGTCCGCTTAGGCTTTCGCGATATGGTCAGCACCATCAGCACGGCATGTTCTTCATCAGCCAACTCAATCATGTTCGGTGCCAGGCTGATCCGCCATGGCCTGCTCGACCGTGTGCTTGCCGGCGGTACCGATGCCATGTCGAAATTTACCCTCAACGGGTTCCACACATTGATGATTCTCGACAAGCAGCCTTGCCGGCCGTTCGACAAGAACCGGATGGGGCTGAACCTTGGCGAAGGAGCCGCTTTCCTCGTCCTCGAATCGGAAAAAGCCCTTGACGGCAGGATCCCCTTATGTGAACTCAGCGGTTATGCCAATGCCAACGACGCTTACCACCAGACCGCCTCATCCCCCGACGGATTTGGACCTTACCTGTCGATGTCGCAGGCGCTGGATTCCGGCAGGCTGAAGCCTGCGGACATTCAATATATCAACGCCCACGGAACAGGAACTGATAACAATGACCTCACCGAAGGGATCGCGATTGAGAGAATATTCGGGCAGCATATTCCGCTGGTTTCATCAACCAAACCATTTACCGGACATACACTAGGCGCTGCAGCGGCCGTCGAAGCAGTAATCTCCATCCTTTCCATCAAAAATCAGATGGTATTTCCCAACCTGAACTTCCACGAAAAAATGGATGAATTGCATTTTGAGCCTTTGAAAGAGATGATTACAGGAAAGAACCTCCGGCACGTACTCAGCAACTCTTTCGGTTTCGGCGGCAACGATTCAACACTCATATTCTCAGCTTGTTGATATGGAAGCATTCATCCGGGGCATAGGAAATATCTCACCACAGCCAACGTTCGACAACAGCGCTTTCCTGGAAGATGTCCGTGAATACAACACGGCCAGGCTGCAATCAATAGAACCCGATTATAAAAATTACATCAAACCGATCCAGTTGCGCCGAATGAGCCGGTTGCTCAAGATGGGCGTCACGGCCGCCGGTATGTGCCTTCATGACGCTGAAGTGGAACAACCCGATGCGATCATCACCGGCACCGGCCTGGGCATGATGGAAGAGACTGAAAAATTCCTGAACGGAATCCTTGACAATGGCGAGAAACTGCTCAACCCGACCGCTTTTATCCAATCGACCCATAATACTGTCGGTGCCCATATTGCCGTAATGCTTGGTTGTAACAAGTATAACCTGACTTATGTGCACGGCCCCGTTTCACTGGAAAATGCACTGCTCGACAGCCTGATGTGTCTTTCCGAAAGGCCCTCCGACAAGGTGCTTCTCGGAGGTATCGAAGAAATGACCGAGGCGCATTTCATTATCACCGACAGCATGGGATTCTGGAAAAAAGGCCCAATCAGCAACCTTGACCTGCTTAAAAATAAAACACCCGGCACCATTGCCGGCGAAGGAGCATCTTTTTTCCTGCTGTCCAGGGAGGAAAGTCCCCAAAACTACGGCCAAATCCGTGGATTATCCACGCGGTTTAACCCGGAGAATCAAACTATTGCAGTGAATCATATCGAAGATTTCCTCGCTGCCCACAAACTGAACATAGCCGACATCGACCTGGTCATCCTCGGTCTGAACGGCGATCCGGCATCAGATGCCATCTATGAGCCTGTTACCGGTTATTTTGAAGGAAAATCAACCATGACTTGGTATAAACATCTTTGCGGCGAGCATTACCTGGCATCGTCCTTCGCCCTTTGGTTGGGCGCCCGTATCTTGAAAAACCAGAAAATCCCTGGCATTATAAGGCTGAATGAGACTCCAAAACCCGGCAAGATCAGAAATATCATGATTTATAACCACTATAAAAATATCTACCACTCCCTCATCCTGGTCTCATCATGTTAAACTTACGCTCTGCAAGCATTTTGATTATCATTCTTGCAGCCGTGGTAATACTGCTGATGATCTTTCAACCTCATCTCTGGTGGATCTTCTTGCTCTTAACAGTTGTCTATTTGCTAATGCTCATTGCAGGCTCATTCAATATAGGTTCCAACTTTTATTTGAGGGCATTATGCAGAGGAACGAAACCTGAAAAAGTTCTGGCGCTGACTTTCGACGATGGCCCGGATGAGATTATAACGCCAAAGGTTCTGGCCATCCTGGAAAAGAATAATATCCCGGCGACTTTTTTTATCATCGGGAAGAAAGCGGAAAAACAGGTTGATATGATACAGCTGATCATGACCAAAGGGCATCTGATAAGTCTGCATTCTTACGACCATGCTTTCTTTTTCGATCTTTATCTGAGAGGAAAGATGGAACAGGATTTGCTGAAGACAGAAGAGATTATAATGAAAGCAACAGGTAAAAAGCCATTATTGTTCAGGCCACCATATGGGGTTACCAATCCAACCCTGGCGAAAGTTGTGAAGAAACTTGGATATAAGGTTATCGGTTGGTCGGTAAGGAGTTTTGACACGGCCATAAAGGATGCTGAAAAAATTGCAGGACGTGTAATTGGAAAACTCCATCCCGGCGCTGTAATCCTGATGCATGACACGCAAAATATTACACCGGAGGCGCTGGAAAAAGTTATTATAATGGCAAAAGAAGAAGGCTACCGGTTCGTTGGGCTTGATGAAATGTTTGGTGTTGAAGCTTATAAAAATTAAAAGATGCGATTACTTGTATTCTTTATTTCGTTGATATTTCTGTTGCCGCAGCAAGGCGGAAAGCACCGGCTGGTGGTCACCGTCACAGGTCTGAAACCGCTGAAAGGCGATCTTTATATCAGCCTTCACCAGCGGCCGGAATATTTTCAATTTGCCGACAGTGCTTTGATGAAAACAAAAATCGGCGTGAATGCTGAAACGGAAACCGTTTTCTTCGACAAAGTCCCTGAAGGTCGTTATGCGATTGCCATCTACCATGATGAGAACCTGAACGGGATGATGGATGCCAACGAGATCGGCATACCGAGGGAAGGCTACGGGTTTTCGAACAATCCGAAAGTTCCCGGAAAGCCGAAGTTTGAGCAGGCAGCTTTTGATTTAAGCCGTAACGATACTATCGTGATTAAAATGATTTATCATCCTGCTCCAAATCAAAGGAAAGATTCTGAAAATAAGTAAGATTAATTATTGGAATAACTCAGGAAACTAAAAAAAATAATAAAAGCCACAAAAACACAAAAACACTAAATCTCACAAAAATGGCAATCAGTATAACAACTTCCGTGCAATATCGTGTTTTGGTGCTTTGGTGGCAAAAAAAATTTATAAAATCGTTAACTGCTTTTTTAATATTTCTTTTATTTGATTTACCTCTGACTTTATTTTCACAAGAGGTCAAAGAAACACCCGTAAAAGACCCTTCAAAAGTTATAGAGCAAATAAACCTAACATCTTCAAAAACCAATACGTTAACGGCTGATTTCACCCAGGTAAAAGAAATGAGCTTCCTGGAGGAAAAAGTAGTCTCGTCCGGTAAGTTTTATTTCAAAAAAGACAAGCAATTGAGGTGGGAATATACCGAGCCGTTTACCTATGCTATAATTTTGAACTACGACAGGTTACGTATTATCGATGAGGGAAGGAGCAAGGATTTCGAAGCCGGATCGAACCGTATGTTTTTGGAGATCAGCGATGTGATGACCGGCATGGTGAACGGTACCTTGCTTAATAGTTCCCAATTCACCACGACCTGGTCCGAAGCAACCGGACACTACCTGGCTGAACTAATTCCCATCGGAACCACCATGAAGGATTACCTGATGCGCATCGAGCTGAAGGTAAGCAAGCTGGATTTTACGGTCGAAGAACTGAAGATGTTTGAACGGTCGGGCGATTTCACCCAGATCACTTTCCGCAATAAAAAGCTGAATGAAACTATCCCTGCTGAGATATTTCGCCTGGATTAGCCTCGTCTTAATGGCTTCAGTTTCCTGCCGTTCATCAAGGATTTATTTATCAGGTGATCAAACGGGCAGGTTCAGTGAATCAATTTTTACCGGTTCTTTTGAAAAAATAACCCTTAAGGCAAAGGTGATTTACCAGGAAAGAGAACTGACGGGGCTTTTGTTGATAAAAAATGCATGGGACGGGAATTATAAAATCGCCTTTTTCAATGAGTTAGGCATGACTTACGTTGAAGGGACTCTTGAGAACTCATCAAAACGTAAAAAGCTCGTAGTTAAGAACATCGCTCTCAACCTCGACCATAAAATATTTATAAAAAATTTAGAGAGAAGCCTACAGATGGTTTTTACAGACAAAACAAATCCCAGCTTCCCAGCTTCCCAGCTTCCGGCTAAAGATGAAAACATCCTGATGGTAAAATTACGCAGTGGGTTTATTTTGGAATTAAAAACCAAATAATATACGAAACAAGGGTACTCGATATATGATACTCGAATTAAGCAACAAATGACTACTTTATGACCACTTTATAACAACCCAATGACTACCCAATGACCACTAACCAATGACAGATCTCTTCTTCATAGCTCGGCTGACTGCCAGCGAAAGCTCTTTCAGCGCCCAAATCACTTTTAATCCGGCCCACCCGGTCTTCTCCGGCCACTTCCCGGGAAAACCCATCGTCCCGGGCGTAGTACTTGTTGAAATTTCGGCAGCAGTTGCCTCTCAGCTCACAGGCAAGGACCTGACCGTGAAAGAGGCCTCGGTGATCAAGTTCCTGCAAGTGATTGACCCTTTGCAGCATCCATTAATCGCGACAGATGGCTCGATCTTTGAAGAGGGTGATGGCAGGTTTAAAGTTGACATGAGTTTCTCTGCCGGTGGAATAATTTTCGCGAAACTCAGGGGAATCAGGCTTCAACCGTAAAAAGATAACCTGGATAAAGTCAATTTTAATTAAATTTGTCCGCGTTAACCTAAAGTTGAATCATTAAATATATGAAAACTATGAAAAAACTAATCTTCTCCGGCATTGTATTATTTGCCGCCGTTTTAGCTATAATAGCCTTTACTTATCCGGCCGGAAATCCTTCCACGGATCGCGTTAATCCGCAGGAAAAAGTTGCACCGGCATTTCCCGAAAATGTGGCCAAGGTGCTGGAAACATCATGTTTCGATTGTCATAGCGATGCCTCTTCCAACGCCAAAGCCAGGATGAAGGTTAACTTCTCTAAATGGAATGATATGTCGGATGCAAAAAAAGTTGGAAAAATGCAAGACATCAAAGATATGGTTACTAAAGGCGACATGCCCCCAAAGAAATATGTGAACAACTACCCTGACCGCGCCCCGGGACAAGAACAGAAAGACATTATCAGCAAATGGGTTACTGAAGAATCAGCCAAGCTCATGAACAATTAAGCCATCAAACCGACCATTTAACCTATTAAACTATGAAGAAAGCCTGGATCATCATCATAGCTGCGGTCATCTTTATTTTTATCGTTATCCAGTTCTTTCCGCCTGCAAAGAACGACAACCTGATAAATCCACAAAACGATATCGTTTTTAAACTGGAAATACCGACAGCTGTTAAGAAAAAAATCGTGAATGCCTGCTATGACTGTCATTCCAATAAGACTGTCTATCCTTTTTATAACAATATTGCCCCTGTTTCCTGGTTGATGGCAAAACATATACGTGTAGGAAAAGAACACCTGAACTTTTCAGAATGGGCAAATTACGACCGGAAAGAACAGATCAAACTCCTGACTAAAATCTGCGATGAGATCACAGCCGGTGAAATGCCGGTAAAAGGCTATGTTTTCATGCACAGCAAGGCTATAATAAACGAAAAAGAGCTCGAAGAGATCTGCCAGTGGACCGAACAAGCGTCCGAGCAGGTGATGGGCAAAAAAGAATAATTATACCAGCCTCCCGGCGTTTTAATTATGCCTGACCCGATCCTATATCAGAACTTTAAAACGCCGGGATGCTGTGTCATCATCCCGACCTATAATAATGCCCGGTCCCTCGAAACAATTATACGGGGAATCCTGGCATTCACCGATCAGGTTATAGTGGTGAATGATGGCTCGACTGATAAAACCCGCCAAATTTTATTGAATTACCCCAGCCTTTTCACCATTCATCTTAAAAAAAACAAAGGCAAAGGCTTTGCTATTCGCCAGGGTTTCAAAGAAGCACTGAAACAGGGTTTCAGTTATGCCATCACCATCGACTCGGACGGTCAGCACCTTCCTGAAGATCTTGCGAAGTTCATTGAAAAGATAGAGAAAGAGCCGGGAGTATTGATCATAGGTTCCCGCAACCTTGAACAGGCTGGAATTCCAGGCGGTACTACTTTTGGCAACCGTTTTTCCAACTTCTGGACCTGGGTGGAAACAGGCTTCAGACTTCCGGATACCCAGTCGGGATACCGTCTTTATCCAGTGAAGCGCCTCGAAAAAACCCACTTCCTGACCAACCGTTTTGAGTTCGAGATCGAAGTGCTGGTCAGATCGGCGTGGAAAGGTATTTCAATCACTTCCGTGCCTGTCAGCGTGATATATCCTCCAAAAAAAGAACGGGTATCCCATTTCCGTCCGTTTACCGATTTTGCCCGGATAAGCCTGCTGAATACGTGCCTTGTCATCCTCGCCCTGCTTTTCTTCCGGCCGAGGATGATGATCAGGAGAATGAGCCGGGATGGATTCAGAGAACTGATCAGGAAGCACCTCGTCAGCCCGGAAGAATCGAACTTTAAAAAATCGGCATCCATTGCTTTAGGCGTTTTTATGGGCATCGCGCCGGTGTGGGGCTGGCAGATGGCCATCGCCCTGGCATTGGCCATCATGCTGAAGCTGAATAAAGCCATCACTTTGGTGGCTGCCAACATCAGCATTCCACCGTTGATCCCTTTTATCCTCTTTGCGAGCTATTTAACGGGAGGCCTGGTTTTTAACAATAACCAGGACATTAATTTCGAATCAGGGATTACCTTTGAATTCGTAAAGAAAAACTTTTTGCAATATATCGTTGGCGCTTTGGTTTTCGGCGCGGCCGTCGGCATCCTGGCCGGGCTTATAACCTGGCTGGTGCTTACGGTCTTCAGGCGAAAACAAAAACCTGTGTGAGCCAACCTAGATAAATAAAATTAATTCAGTATATAAACCTGTCATCCGGGAGAACATGAACCTCTTTTTCACCATCATATATGACTTCTTCACCCGACGGAGGCTGGTCTTCTTCCTGTTCCTGGGGCTGACCCTGACAGTCATAATATGGTTTGCATTGCGGTTGAAAATAGCGGAAGATATTTCCAAGGTCCTGCCGCATAATGAAAAAGTTGATCAGTACCTTGAGGTTGTCAACCAATCAGCTTTCGCAGATGAACTGGTTATCTTCATCGGTCCTGCCGATACTGCGGTTAATATTCCTCCGGAAGATCTGATCTCTTTTGCCGGTGAACTGGCCGACTCGGTACGGTCCGCCCTGATGCCCGGCCTGGTGAGCAACCTGCGTGAACGGGTCGACGATGCCTCAGTCCAGGGGATTTATAAAGAATTCCATCAACACCTTCCCATTTTCCTGGATGACCATGACTACCTCCTGCTCGATTCCCTGACCACAACACCTTCCATTGATCATGCTGTACGTTCTGCTTACAAAAACCTGGTCTCCCCGGCCGGGATGGTAACAAGGGACATTTTACTTAACGATCCGCTTGGCTTTACCGGTATCGCCTTAAAAAAACTGGAATCTTTCAAACTTGATGAAAGTTACCGTACCCTGGACGGTTATATTTTTTCCGGCGACCTGAAATACCTTGTGATGTTCCTCACACCTGCGCAGAAATCGACCGAAACCAATAAAAATGGAGTCCTCCTGAAAAAACTTGGCAGTATTTTTCAAATAATTAACCAACATAATCACGAAAAGATTAAAGCCGGCTATTTCGGCACCTTAGCTGTTTCAGTGGCCAATGCCGGCCAGCTCAAACGCGATATCATACTAACCATGAGCCTGGCCGTCGTCCTGTTGATCCTGTTCATCGGTTTCTATTTCGGCCACTTCAGGGTGATCCCAGCTATCGTTGTCACGACCCTGATGAGCGCCGGCATCTCGGTAGCGGCGCTGTCGCTGATGAACCGGGAAATATCGGCCATCTCCCTTGGATTTGGCGCAGTCTTGCTGGGTATTGCAATTGCCTATACCATTCATTACCTGAACCATCTCAGGGAAATGAAGGAACCACGAAATGTGCTGAAAGAGATCGCCCTGCCTATTGTGATGAGTAGCATCATCTCGTCCGGGGATTTCTTCACCCTGCTGCTGGTACGGTCGGAAGCCGTTCGTGACCTCGGGTTGTTCGCCGGTTTCAGCATTCTGGCCGCAGGTCTGCTAACCCTGATCTTCCTGCCTCATCTTACAAAAAAAATAAAATGGGAACGGACCAGCGAAAACCTGGTGAACCGGTCTATCCTGAAACTGGCCGCCTATCCTATCGAAAAACATCGCCTGGTGACCATCATCATCCTGCTGCTGACCGTTGTATTCTTTTTCACTTCCCGCCGGGTTTCTTTTGAAAGTGACCTGACCGGGATGAGTTATATGCCGCAGGAGATTCAAAACGCGGAAGCCACCCTTGAAAAAATCAGCCAGTACACGTTACGGTCGGTATTTGTTGTTACGCGGGGAGAAAACCTGGATGAAGCGCTGTCTCATACTTCAAAGTTCCTCGAACGGGTAAAACAGTTGAAAGACCGGGGGCTTGTCAAAAAATTCGCTTCCGTCACTTCTCTCGCAGTGCCCGCCAATGTTCAGCAAACCCGGATTACACGCTGGAATGATTACTGGACACCGGAAAAGAAAGCTATGCTGAGAGAAAGGCTGACGCAGGCTGCCGTTCAAAATGGCTTTAAAGTATCAGGATTTGAAGGCTTTTTTTATTGGCTTGATAAAGATTTTATACCAGCCGGTCCGGATGAGTTGCCCGGCCTGACCAGACTGTTTCTCGATCCCTATATTTCCGAAGGGCAACAAATGGCTACAGTCACTACGGTCCTTAAAGTCCGGCAGGAGGACAAGCCCCTTATTTATGAGGCGCTTAAAGGAGAAGAAGCCTCTTTTATATTCGACAAGCAGTTCCTGACGAGTACCTTCATGGATATTTTGAATGAAGACTTCAATAAGCTGGTGATCGTATCCCTGCTGATCGTTTTCTTTGTTTTGCTGATCTCATACGGCCGGATCGAACTGGCACTGATCACCTTCATTCCCATGTTCATCAGCTGGATCTGGACCTTGGGGATAATGGGGCTATTCGGCATGAAGCTCAACATCTTCAACCTGATCATCACTTCTTTTGTCTTTGGCCTTGGTGTCGATTATGCTATTTTTTCCATCCAGGGGATGCTTCAAAAGTATAAGTATGGTCATGCTGACACGAATTCCTACCGCACTTCGGTGCTGATGGATGCTACTACCACGCTGATCGGTCTCGGGGTGCTGGTCCTGGCAGTGCACCCCGCGCTCAGAACGATGGCATACGCGGCCATTATCGGCATTGTCTCGGTATGGTTTGTCACATGGAGCCTGGAACCAATCCTGTTTAAATGGCTGGTTTACCTGGAAGAAAGCAAAAGACCGGTGCCGGTAACCCTGAAGGATTTCCTTTTTGCCATTCTATCCCTGACCATCTTTGTTACAACCAGTATTTTAATCATGATATTCGGCCTTGTCTTTTTCAAAATTTTTCGTTTGAAAAACAAGCAAATTAAAGACTGGTTTCATTACGGATTGATGATCTCATCCCGGTTCCTGATCTACGCGAATTTTCTATCGCCGAAACAAATAATCAAGCCTGAAGGTGAGGATTTTAAGAAACCTGCCATGCTGATTGCCAATCACCAATCGCATATCGACATTGCGCTGATCCTGATGCTTCATCCAAGGCTGCTGGTACTGACCAACGACCGGGTCCAGCAAAGCAGGCTGTATGGGTCATTGGTCAAAATGGCAGAGTTTTTCGCGATCTCAGACGGGATGGAGTCCCTTACCGGGAAACTCCGGAAGAATGTCGCGGAGGGTTACTCAATCCTCATCTTCCCTGAAGGAACCCGCTCCCCTGATACACATTTACAGCGTTTCCACAAAGGGGCCTTTTACCTGGCCCAGGAGCTGGGTATCGATATTTTGCCGGTGATCATCCACGGGTCAGGGCCTGTCATGACCAAAGGGGAGTATTTTCTGAAGGCGGGCAGTGCCATAATAAAATTTCTGCCACGGATAAGACCTGATGATAAGCGGTTTGGCGAAAGCCTGCTGGAAAGGTCCAGGGCAATCCGCCATTATATGTCGGCTGAATACCATAAAGTCGCTGAAACAGCAGAAAATCCGGCCTATTTCAGGGAAAAACTGATCAAGAACTATCTTTACAAAGGACCCATTCTCGAATGGTATCTCAAGGTGAAAATACGCCTTGAAAAGAATTATGAAATGTTCCACCTTCATTTACCAAAAGAAGGACATATTACCGATATAGGCTGCGGGTATGGTTTCATGGATTATATGCTGAGCTTTCTGTCGGAAGGAAGAAGGATTACGGGCATTGATTATGACCGGGAAAAAATTGAGGTAGCCAATAACTGTCCTGCGAAAAATGAACGGCTGAGATTTATTTGCGGAGATGCGCTCGAGATGGCTATTCCAAAAAGCAGGGCTTTCATACTGGCAGATGTGCTTCACTATTTCCCGGAAGAAGAGCAGGAAAAGCTGATTATTCGTTGCATCGAAAACCTGGATGGAAATGGCATCCTGATCATCCGTGATGCCGACTGTCAGATGGGCCGGAAACACGCCGGCACCCGCTTATCGGAATTTTTCAGCACGCGGATAGACTTTAACCAGACACACGAAGACAGGAACAAACTGTATTTCACCAGCAGGGCAAAAATATCGGAAATCCTTTCCCGTTATGATTTGGACGTGGAGGTGATTGATGAAACGAAAATGACATCGAATATTGTGTTTATCGGGAGGAAGAAATGAACTTTGACTTTATTATTATCGGTAGTGGTATCGGCGGGTTGGTCAGCGGGATCATCCTGGCCAAGGAAGGGTATTCGGTCTGTATTCTTGAAAAGAACCACCAGGCCGGTGGCAATCTTCAGACCTTCAAACGCGATGGATATAAGTTCAGTACCGGGTTGCATTATATCGGCAGCATGGATGAGGGGCAAACCCTGCATCGTTTCTTCAAATATCTCGGTATCATCCGGGACCTGAAATTAAAAAAACTGGATATAGAGGGTTACGACCGGATCGTATTCGGAGATGAGGAAACATATTATAACCTTGCCCAGGGGTGGGACCATTTTAAGGATTCATTGACAGGGCAATTCCCGGAAGAGAAAGCAGCCATCGATGGATATGTTGCGACTGTCCAGGAATCTATCAGGAGCATTCCCCTTTATGACCTGGAAAATGCAGATTCTTTCAATCTCGAGCTATCCCGGTTAAATCGCTGTACGATGTCGTATCTTAAAAGCATCACACAGAATCATCGGTTACAGCATGTGCTGGCAGGCGCCAACAGTGTTTACCACGGCGCTGCCCGCCGGACTCCGCTCTATATGCACTCCTGCATACGCAATTCTTTTGTAAGCAGCGCCTGGAAAGTCTCAGGCGGAAGCGATCACCTTACGGACGTCCTGCTCCAGGCCTTTTCAGCCGCAGGCGGGACGATTGTTACTGATGCGCCCGTCACCGGTTTTTCCATGGATAATAATCACATTGACAGCGTTATTTTAAAAGATGGAAGAATATACTATGGCAGGCAATTTATTTCCAACATGCACCCAGCCGCGACCCTGCAACTGACCGGGCTGGAAAAGATCCGCACTGGCTATCGCAAGCGTATTGAAAGCCTTGAAAACACAGCAGGATTTTTCACCCTTTATCTTGTTTTTAAAGAAGACTTTTTCCCCTATCTGAATTACAATCTCTTCCAATATTATCATGACGATTATTTTAATGATGAGCTGCCTGAAGAACGCTGGCCGCATTCATACGTGATCTACATCCCTTTTTATGATGAAGACCAGAAGTTTACCCGGACAGCAAGCATAATTTCGTTCATGAAGAATGATGAATGCCGCAAATGGGATGGGTTGGCACCGGATCAAAGGGGGCAGGATTATTATGATTTCAGGGAAAGGAAGGCAGAAAAACTGCTGGATGCAGTTGAAAAACGATATCCGGGCATAAGAAGCGGGATCGAAAAATATTACGTTTCCACTCCTCTTACTTTCAAAGATTTTACCGGCACCCCCGAAGGAAGCGGGTATGGCATCCTGAAAGATTGTGAAAACCCGGCCAGGTCGATTGTATTGCCTCAGACAAAAATCCCCAACCTTTATTTTACAGGTCAAAACCTGAATATTCATGGTATCCTGGGAACAATAACTTCCGCTTTTATAACCTGTTCTGAATTCATCGGCTTTAAAAACCTGGTCAGAAAGATCATCCATGCTTAAAAGAAGATTTATAAGGATACTTCTTTACCTGCTGGCAGGATTATTGGCTATTATACTGGCATTTTATCTTTATTACCGGATATCTACAAATGTAACAGAACCTGAAATTTCCAATGCACAGAAGTCTTCTATGGAGCGGATCAGTGCCGGTCCGGATGAGTTTGCCTGCGAACATGGCTGGCTTCGGAAAGCCCGTGAAGGGTGGTGGGAGATGTACCTTGAGGGTAGCCCGTATGAGATCGGCTATGCCCATGGCCTGCTGACAAAGGAGTTGATGAAAGAACAGGAAAGGGCATTTTTAGGCCGGCTGGAGGAACTCGTCCCTACAAAATTTTACCAGGAATTCATGCTGGGATTCGTCAGGTTTTTTAACAGGGACCTGGATGAATATGTACTTCCGGAATTTCAGCAGGAAATATTTGGTATTTCACGATTTGCCTCGCCCGATTTTGATTTTATGGGCCCGGCCTACGCTCGTATGCTCAACTACCATGCAGCCCACGACATAGGTCATGCCGTCCAGAACATGAACCTGTTAGCCTGCACCGCCTTTGGCGCCTGGGACGCTCATTCGGCCGATAGCAGCCTCATCCTGGGCAGGAACTTCGATTTCTACATAAACGATGAGTTTGCTAAAGATAAGATCCTGTGTTTCATCCGGCCTGACAGTGGATACAGCCTTGCTATGGTTACCTGGGCAGGGTTCGCAGGCGTGGTTTCCGGGATGAATGAAAAAGGGCTGACGGTGACGCTGAATTCGGCCAAATCATCCATCCCATACAGTGCTAAAACCCCGGTTTCGCTGCTGGCCAGGGAAATCCTGCAGTATGCCTCCAATATTGCGGAAGCCTATGCTATAGCTCAAAAAAGGCAGATTTTTGTGGCAGAATCTTTCCTTATCGGATCGGCGGCAGACCATAAAGCCGTGGTCATCGAAAAATCTCCGGAAAAGATTGCCCTCTTTGATCCTGACACGAATTTTCTCATCGTAACCAATCATTTTCAGTCGGACACTTTCCTCACCGATCCCCTGAATGTTGAAAACATGGCAAATGAGACTTCGGTTTACCGTTACAAGCGTGTGAATGAGCTGCTTTCATCAAACCCGCCGGTTGATCCAACCATTGCTGCCAGGATATTAAGAGATTATAAGGGCCTTAATAATAAAGACATCGGCCTGGCGAACGAGAAGGCCGTCAACCAGTTCATTGCCCATCATTCTATCATCTTTAAACCGGAAGAAAAAATGCTTTGGATCGCAGGGCCGCCCTACCAGTCAGGTGAATATTGGTGCTATGACCTGGATTCAATCTTTTATCATGATACGGGATATATCCAGAATCCTCTGCGGAACTCTGCGAAACTTATTAGCAATCATAACACAACTACAATCCCCGACGACAGCCTCCTATCTTCTAAAACTTACCAATGCCTGTTAAAATACAGATCCCTCAGCCACAAGATAGAACAGGGAGAATACCGTGAAGGCGATACCGACTCGCTGGTGCTGTATAATCCGGAGTATTTCCAAACCTACCGCATCCTCGGGAATTATTTCAACGGCCAGGGAAATGGTCAGAAAGCTACTGAATATTACAGGGAGGCATTGGAAAAAGAGGCGCCTTCGGCGGCGGATCGGAAGCTTGGGAGGTAGGGAGAAGTCGGCAGTTGACAGTTGGCAGTTGGACAGTCAGCAAATGAAAAATCGTCCATCGTCCATGCGAACATCCTCAATGAATTTCGGATTTTATTACCTTTATCCGCGTAAATCCGTAACATCCGTGTCATCCGTGTGCCATTAAAAAACCTGCAATGCTCCCACCAATCGAAACAAAACCCTCAGCCGAAATCAAAACCTTCCAGGAAGAAAAACTTAAGGAGCAACTCATCTATCTCCAGGAAAAATCCGGTTTTTACCAGGAGATGTTCCGCAAGAACCACATCGACATCTCCAAAATCCAACACCTTGAAGATCTGCAGCATATTCCGGTTACCACCAAAGATGACCTCCAGCAGCAAAATGAAGCCTTCATCTGCGTGCCACGAAATAAGATCATCGATTATATCACCACTTCCGGTACCCTTGGCGATCCGGTCACTTTTTCAATGACCGACCGCGACCTCGACCGCCTGGCTTATAACGAAAGCATCTCCTTTGCCATCGCCGATGGCAACGAAAATGACACCTACCAGCTCATGACTACCATCGACCGCAGGTTTATGGCAGGATTGGCTTATTTCCTTGGGGTAAGAAAGCTCGGTGCGGGCATCATCCGCGTTGGTAACGGGATGCCGGAGCTGCAATGGGATACCATCCGCCGTTTTAAGCCCAATGCATTCATCACCGTTCCTTCATTCATCCTGAGACTCATTGAATATGCCGAAGAGCATGGGATTGCTTACCGCTCCTCCAGCATCCGCAAAGCCATTTGTATCGGCGAGCCCCTGCGTAATCCCGACTTTTCCCTCACCACGCTCTGTAGTAAGATCAGGGAAAAGTGGGACATCCATCTATATTCGACTTACGCCTCCACGGAAATGTGCACGGCCTTCACCGAATGCCGCTATGGCGCAGGCGGGCATCATCACCCCGAACTGATCATCGTGGAATTCCTGGATGAAAATGATCAGCCCGTTAAAGAAGATGAGGCCGGGGAAGTCACCGTAACGACACTCGGCGTGGAAGGCATGCCGCTACTCCGTTTTAAAACCGGCGATGTCTGTTATCATTACCAGGAGCCCTGCCGTTGCGGCCGGACCACCATGCGTTTAGGCCCCGTGCTGGGCAGAAAACAACAAATGATCAAATACAAGGGCACAACCCTATACCCACCGGTACTTTATGACATCCTCGATAACACGGAAAGCATTGTAAATTATTATGTTGAAGTTTATACCAATGCGATCGGCACCGATCAAATCCTGATCCATATCGGGAGTCACCAGATTACTGAAAACCTGGAAAAAGAAATTAAGGATCACTTCAGGGCAAAACTCAGGGTTGCCCCACAGATCAATTTTGAACCGGTAGACCAGATTGAGAAAACACTACATCCTGAAGGGGGCAGAAAGTCAGTCAAGTTCATCGATAAAAGAAATAATCACAAATAACACAAGCCAATTACCTTTTATCTTAATTTTCGTACTTTTGGCTCCTGTAAGCAGCTTAGCCAAAATAAACCTTTCATACTATCATGGCATCAATCCAACCTTTGATAAAGAAGTATGCTATTATCCTGATAACCATTATCGGGATTATTGCTTATGCCAATTCTTTTAATAATGCCTTTCAATTTGATGATGGTTATCATATTGTAGAAGGTAGCAAGATTAAAAACTTTGATAATGTTTTAAAATTTTCCCACTGGAAAGCGATCAATGACAGGCCTCTGTCATTCTTTACACTGGCGGTGAATTATAAACTCAATGAGCTGGATGTTGCCGGATACCATGTAGTCAACCTCCTGTTCCATATCCTGGCTGGTTTAATAGCGTTTTTACTCACGTTCGAGATCCTGTCCCTTCCTGTATTCCGGAAAAACCGGACCATCCAGGATTATAAGGTTCTCATCGCGCTGTTTTCTTCAATGATCTTCGTTGCACACCCGATCCAGACCCAGGCCGTAACATATATTACGCAGCGTATGACGGTTATGGCCGGTTTATTCTACATGTGGTCGGTTTTGCTATACATCAGGGGCCGGAATGCACACCTGGAACCTGCGAGAGCTAAAGCCTGGAAGTCATACGCGTATTATGCAGGCGCCATTGCTGCCGGAGCCCTTGGATTCCTCTCCAAGCAAAACGCGGCTACTTTCCCGCTGGCTTTTATCCTTGTCGAAATCCTGTTTATCCGTGACCAGCAGGAAAAGATCGACCGCAGGTTCTTGACAACCATTTCTTGCGTCGTCGGGGGGATTATCCTGTTAGGGATTATCCTGAACGGTCTGCCGTCAGA
Organism: Bacteroidales bacterium; assembly: GCA_023229505.1. Classification (NCBI taxonomy): domain Bacteria; kingdom Pseudomonadati; phylum Bacteroidota; class Bacteroidia; order Bacteroidales; species Bacteroidales bacterium. The sequence continues at coordinate 66,249 of JALNZD010000021.1, forward strand.
ATACGATAAAATCAGCCGGTCGGAATACCTCTTCACGCAATTCCGTGTCATGGTCAAGTACTGGCAATTGCTTTTCCTGCCCATAAACCAGCACCTCGATTATTACTGGACGATATCCATATCTTTGTGGGGATATAAAGATCTGCTCAGCCTGGCTCTCCTGCTTGGAACCATCGCCCTGGGGGTGTTCCTGTTCCGTAAAAACTGGCTGATACCTGCCTTTGCTATTTTCTGGTTCTACCTGACTTTATCCATCGAATCAACCATCATCCCTATCCGCGATGTCATCTTCGAGCACAGGATGTATATGGCCGTCTTCGGTATCGGGTTCGCTTTCAGTTACCTGGCATTTTACTTCCTGGGCAGGAAAAAACAGATTTATCCCGTCATCGTCTTGTCGATCCTTACCCTGGTTTACATGGGTGCATCCTTTAACCGCAACAAGGTATGGAAAAACATCTATACTCTTTGGTCGGATAGTACTACAAAAGACCCAAAAAGGGAGAGGGCATGGTATTGGCTGGCTTCTTATTATACACTGGAAAAAGATCCTGAAAATGCCCTGAAGTGCTATAACACTTCCATTGAATGTAATCCTAATTTTCCCCTGGCCTACAATGGCAGTGGAAATGTAAAAAAAGAAACCGGTGACCTGAAAGGTGCTTTGAAGGATTACAACAAGGCCATCCAGCTTGACCCGAATTACATGACTGCTTATTATAACCGGGGGATTGCCAATGCTGCCATGAATCAATTATCGGATGCCATAAAGGATTATGACCAGTCCATTCAGGTGGGTAACAGATCTTCGGCAGTTTATTATAACCGGGGAAACGCCAAAAGGAGAAAGGGCCAATACAGTTCCGCGATAGAAGACTATAATATCGCCCTCGAAATAGATCCGAAATACCCCCTGGCTTATTTTAACCGGGGCCTGACCAAAGCGGGGATGAAAGACCATGAAGGAGCAATTGCAGATATTGACTTCGCCATCAGACTCGACCCAAAGAACCATTTGTTTTATAACGGCAAAGGTGTTTCACTCCTTAGCCTTGGAAAATACCAGGAAGCAGTTAATAATTTTGACCTGAGCATCCAGATGAATTCCGACTTCGGACAGGCATATTATAACAGGGGATATGCCAAACTGAACGGTCTGAGTGATCTGAAAGGGGCCTGCGAGGACTGGACGGTTGCTGCATCAAAAGGTTATAAAAGTGCTGAACATTATATCCAGCTATATTGTAAGTAATCTCACTTCGTGTTCTGTTTTAAAAATGAAAAAGATCCTGATCATCGTTCCCGCTTACAACGAAAAAGACAACATAGGTCAGGTCATTCATAAACTATACACAGAAAACAGGGATTGGGACATCCTGGTGATCAATGATGCCTCAACCGATAATACCAGCGCCATTGCCAGGGAAACCGGCCATGCAGAAGTAATTAACCTGCCCTTTAATTTAGGGATCGGTGGATGCGTTCAGACCGGTTTCCTTTATGCCAGAAATAAAGATTATGATTTTGCACTTCAGTTCGACGGCGACGGGCAGCACAGCGCCGAAGAAATCCATAAACTCCTGGAAATTGTAATGAATGATGAGGCAGATGTGGCCATCGGTTCCAGGTTCAACCGGAAGCACGACGGTTTCAAATCTTCGTCTATAAGGAGAATTGGGATAAGGATCTTCGAATGGTTCTCTTACCTGCTCATCCAACAGCATATCACCGATCACACTTCGGGTTTTAGGGCTTATAACCGCAAAGCCGTTCATTTTCTTGCCGATCATTACCCCAGTGATTATCCTGAACCTGAAGTAGTCATCCTGCTTGGAAAAAACGGTTTTAACATCAAGGAAACCTTTACCCAGATGCATGAACGAAAGGGTGGCGTTTCTTCCATCCCTCTGACAAAAGGCCCCTATTATATGATCAAGGTCATGCTTGCTATGTTTATGTCGGCCATCAGGTCAAAAATTTAATATCATGAATGAAGAAATAAGTACGATAGGCAGCAGTGTCCAAAAGACGCAATACATTGCCATCTTCGTGAGTGTCAGCCTGTTTTTGTACATTTTCTATTTAGTCAGGAAAAAGAAGATCAAAGAAGAATATTCATTGATGTGGCTTTCTTCTAGCTTCGTTTTCATTGTTCTTTCCATCTGGCGGCATGGGTTGGAGTATTTCGCAAAGTTGATGGGTATCGCCTACCCACCCGCTGCTCTTTTCCTGATCCTCATGCTGGCGATCTTCCTGATTCTGATTGAATTCTCTATCAACATTTCCAAACTTTCGGAGAAAAATAAAATCCTGGCCCAGGAAATGGCCCTTCTAAAAGATGAAATAGAATCATTAAAAACGGGAAAACCAGCCAAGAATCCGGTAAGAGGTGATAATCTTGAAAATATTGAACCGGTGAAGCGCCCGGTCAAAAAATGACGGATTATATTTCCTGGCAACAGCATACTGTTCGAAAAACTGACCCCTGAATCCTGTTTCACTTTTTGAAGACCCATGCCTACGAAAGCTCGCCAGTTCATGGTTGATGACTCCAGCCGGGGAGATCCTTGTGAACCGAAGCCACAAATCATAATCCATTGCATATTTCAGTGACAAATCAAGGTGACCGGCTTTTTCAAAGAGCTCTTTCCGGAAAAAAACCGCCGGCTGGGAGATAAAATTCTCCCGTAAAAGTTTTTCAACAGAAAATTTCTTCAACCGGGCGTTCTTATAACGTGTAATCCATTTCCATCTTTCCTCTCCTGAGCTGTCGATGATGCGGCATCGGCCGTAAACCCAACCGCATTCCGGATGATCACGGAAATAATCTGCCACGGTTTGCAATGCGCCCGGAAGGTATATATCATCCGAATTCAGCCAGCCGATGATCTGCCCTGACGCCATACGGACACCCTTATTGACGGCATCAGCCTGGCCTTTATCTTTCTCGCTTACCCATATTATCCGGCCATAATCAGCCAATATCTCCCGCGTACCATCCGTTGATCCCCCATCTATCACAATCACCTCCAAGCCATGATCAATCACTTGGTCCAATATACTTTGAAGAGTTTTTTTAATATAACCGGCTTGGTTATATGAAGGTATTATCACAGAAATTTTCATTGGATGGTTTAAAGGTTGAAACTTCATGCAAAGATAACTTCAAAACAGGAAAACATACACAATCAACCTTTGTAATAAGTACGGAATATAAATAAATGATATTGAAAAGAAGAACGATTAAATTTTTAATTTTGAGTAAATACTGATTGATGAATAAGAATAAATTGAATCTTGATATATGAGATTTATAAGACTTGATTTCTATCTAACAGGTGGGGTTAATTATAGAATACTTGTTACTGTTCAGCGGTAGCTAACAGAAAATCTACAGGGTTACCGTCAATAGCCAGTTGTATTGAATCAAGAATATTATACCCCTGTTTTCTTATTGTGGAAATATAAGAACGTGTTCTGCAAAAAAC